>JBCCNG010000394.1:0-4777 GCA_039025955.1 Cyanobacteria bacterium P01_C01_bin.72
ATATAATGAGAGTTTTAAGAGTTACATTCCCACTACCCAAAGTGGTACGCTACCAAGCTGCGCTACGCCCCGTTTTTGTCACGTATCTAAGTATACGAGTTCGGGTTATTTGACGCAAGTAAATTGGGGAAGGAGTTTAAAAAGAATTTTAAATTAGTCTTATTTGAGGAACAAGAATTAAATAAGTTACATAATTACGAGATTTGTGGTTAAGCAACATAATTCCATGGTGGTAGATAATCTTACTAAATCTTGAACATATTTTTTTGATAGTTATTGACTCGGCTGTTGGTGAGCAGATTTTCCCACCGACGAGCAACTAAACGGGGCAAGTTGTAGAAAAAGTGCTTGATTACCCCTGGATTAGAAATTATTCTTTGAATCGAGATTAGGGTTTTGCCCTGTTTCAGTGGTTCTACTACCAAATAGTAGTCGAGCCAGAGCTGAGTTTCCCGCAGCTTTAACTTTAATGCGGCTGCAACTGCTGGGTTTTGCTCGATATAAGCCGTATTACCGAAAAATTTCTTAATTACTTCGCATTCTTCCTGCATGCGTCCAATTTTGTCGCTAGAGACTAGAGAACCAGGGCGAGCGCGGTAGAAATAGTAGGCTTGTGGTATCAAACAGAACTTAGCTCCATGTAAGAAACACTGGATGTCAAACCAAAAGTCTTGAGTTACCCGAATGTTCTGATATTTAATTTGGTGCTGAACCAAAAACTCTCGTCTAAATAAAGGCTTGGTAAAGCCGAGGCGTAGTCCTGGTTTACCCTCAATATCGGTCATAATAAAGTCGGCAGCTTCAAACTGCTGAATTGAGGTAACTTTGATGCCGCTTTCACTAATGATCGTACCCCAGGGAGTCTGAGTTCTATCTTCAATTAGATAAGAATCATCAGCGATAAAATCCACCTGTTTTTCTGCCGCTAGATTAACCAAAACCTCTAGTCTTTGGGGTGCATACCAGTCATCGGAGTCTAGTACAGCAATCCATTTTCCTTGAGCAGCGGCGATCGCTTTATTTCTCGCACCCCCTGCACCTAGATTCTCCTCGTTTAAAATTAGCTTGAGACGAGGGTCATCAAAGCTTTGAACTACCTCGACTGTATTGTCGCTGGAACAATCGTCAACAACAATAACTTCAATATTAGTTAAAGTTTGGCATAATGCAGAACTAATAGCTTTAGCGATATATTTTTCAGTATTATACGCAGGAATAATAACGGATACTTCAATAGTCATATACTTACTGGCTTTAAATAATCTTTTACGATCTTGATAAAGAGTTGACGAACAAAGATTTACCGTCAAAATAGTCAGGGACTTTTGCTCCCATGAGGTCAAGAATTGTTGCTCCCACATCGACAGCCCTACCTGAAGCCAAAGCACTACTAGAGGGAATTCCTGGTCCTTTTGCCATTAAGAAACCGTGTTCGCGATGACCTCCAGGGCGGTTGTAGGTAATTGGTCCAATACGCCCAATATCGGGACTGTCAACTAAGTCCGTAGCAATGGTATGCCAAACAACTACTAAGTCTGGATCGGGTAACTTAGGATCGTTATCGAGGGGGGATTTTCGGGTACGAATTACTTCCTTAACCAGCAGCTTTCCACTTCTACCGTCTTGGAGACGAGATAGGATATCGATAATCTCCTCACACACCTGATCATAAGATTCTGGCTCAACTATACCGTGGAGATCGCGTCCTTGAAGATTAATCCGAATATGACCATCAGCATAGGCAGGTAGGGCAAAAGCCTTCATCTCTGACCACAGGGGACGATACCAAACCGCAGGCATCCAGCCTAATTCTACGTTGTCATCTAGGAGGGGATAGGGAGAGAGCAAGCCATTTTTAGAACCGCGCAAGAATTTTTTGTGTGTCCAGGTTTCCCAAAATTTCTTCAAGGGATTGGCTTCATATACCTGTCGCCAAACTTCTGCTGACCAGCCGCCACGAATATTGTTAGTAATGATTGGTGGTGCAGGACGGTTAAGATCACCTCGTCCCAGGGCTGCTTTACCAGGATAATTGAAGCGATAAAGCACCTCTGGTAACAACATCATGCTTAATAAATCAGTATGATTTGCCCCCATGCCATGAACCGCAAACAGCAGAATGTTAGCGTCATCGGGAGCAGCCGCAACAATTTCCCCAATCGCCTGATCTACCTGTTGAAAGCCCTGTAGCATTGGGTCGCCTAAAGTATCTAGCTTGTTGGTATGGTTATGTAGAGGATGATCTGGCTGACTAAGATTATAGAGATCGTGACCCAAAGTATGGGTTTCACCAAAGCCCGTGAGAAAGAGATCCCAATCTGACTGCTGCAAGAGATCGCAGCAAATCTTGGCGCGAGTGGCAACACTAGACTTGACCGACTCTGTTACCCACTGGAAATATTTTTGATCCCACCAAATACCATTATCTTTACGGTATACAGGATTACTGCCGTACTCTTCTACTATCTTGGGCAATAATTCTGCGGGCAAAGACTCACTGGGATAGAAGGGATGATGACCACCCCAACCAGTAATCTGTACGCCATTTACCCCAGGACAAACCCGCGTTACGGGAACATCAAATGCTGCTACACGATATTGCTCGTTCAGAGCATAAAAAGGCTTATATTCTTGGTAGTCATAGCCGCCATAAACTGGATCACAACCAACTTGATAAGTTTCTGGATTGTAAGTAATAGTGTCCCAAAAACCCGTCTTATCTGGTAAGCATCCCGTTGCCATCATGACCCAGAGTGGCTCTGTGGAAGAAAATTCTGCCGAACCATTTTGGTAATTTACCGCATTGTGCAGACGACTGTAGACACCAGCCTGATTAATCTGGCTAATATTGGGAAGCAATCCCTGAGACATCCACTTTTCTATTAATTGAGGATCGGCGGCATCCAAGCCGATGGCAACTATTGGTTCTTTTCTACTCATAAATCTATTGACCTAGTGCGCGATAGCTGAGAATTGGCGAAGGGTATTCGTAAAAACTATGTAGAACTATGTAACATAGGGTATCGATATAATACCTTTTATTCCATTTTTTGGGTGCTGTAGCTGTCGCTAATTAGGGATAAAATCCGAAAATATACTTATTTTTTGCTGAATTATGAAGTAGAGATAAATTTGATAAAACTCAGGTCTAATCTTGGTTGATGCGATGATATGACCAGGTTTTTTCGTTGCTAAACTAGCGAAATTTGCCAAATTAGCGGTAAAAATAATTTTTTGATAAAGTGCATAATGAGCGGAGAATTTAGGTGCTTTTGATTTAGTCCACCCGTTGTTTAATTTCTCTAAAATTGCTCCAGATAACTGATGAAATTATGAGAAAAAACAGCATTGTAGCGATTGCTATTTTTAACAGCCAGCAAGATAAAGATCAAAAAAAGACAAGAGGCAATAATCTGCAAATCTCTTGTCTTACTTTTGATTATTAGGCATTCGCTAAATACTAGGAAAATTTATATAAGAATCCTAAAAGTTTCTTGGTTTTTTCCGTTAATAAAGTGCGGCGATAAGCATCAGCAGCCTGTTTGATTGCCATTGCCTGAGTAGGATAGGGATGAATAACGGTAGATAGTTTGCTCAACCCCATGCCGCCAATCATTGCCGTGGTGATTTCGCTAATCATTTCGCCTCCATGTCCCGCAACAATTGTTGCCCCTAGGATCTCATCTGAACCTCTCTTATGGAGGATTTTGACAAAGCCTTCTGTCTCGCCGTCTGCCAAAGCGCGATCAACATCATCAAAATCGATCTTAATCGTATTACAGTCGATGCCTTTTGCCTGTGCCTCATCTTCATACATTCCTACATGGGCAATCTCAGGGTCGGTAAATGTCACCCAAGACATAATCAGATCGCTAAGTTTAGATTTGCCCAAACCAAAGGGAGAAAAGAGGGTATTTTTAATCACAATTCTGGCAGCAGCATCAGCGGCGTGGGTAAATTTCCAGTTCATGCAGATGTCTCCTGCACCGTAGATCTTGGGGTTAGTGGTTTGCAGATTGTCGTTGACCTTCAATCCTTTACGAGCATCGTATTCTACGCCAACAGCTTCTAGGTTTAAACCTTCTACGTTAGGCTTTCTACCTGCCCCCGCCAATATTTCATCGACGACTATTGATTCTCTGCCTCCATCTCCCGTAAAGCTAATTACCCTACCTTCAGGCGATCGCTTGACCCCCTCTAGCTGACAGTTTAAGACTAAACGGATACCATCTTTGATCAATGCCTGCTGCACGATCTCGGCTGCGTCGGGATCTTCTTTATTAAGTAGGTGAGAACCTTTATGAAACAGGGTTACTTCGCTACCTAAACGCTGGAAAGCCTGAGCTAACTCACAACCGATGGGGCCGCCACCAATTACCGCTAATTTAGCGGGGAGAGTAGTTAGAGAAAAAACGCTCTCGTTGGTTAAATAGCCAGCTTCTTCAATCCCATCAATTTTCGGTCTCACCGCCCGCGCCCCAGAGGCGATTACGGCTTTTTTGAACTTGAGATCCTGTCCCCCAACGGTAATGGTATCTGCGTCTTTAAATTTTGCTTCCCCAAAAAACACGTCAACTCCAGCTTTTTGCGCCCCTGCGGCGGAGTCTACAGGACTAATGCCAGTTCTTACCTGACGCATTCTTGCCATTACCTCTGGAAAATCAATCTTAATATGTTCTGGTGGTTGAACTCCATAAGGCATCGCTCTTTTCATGTCTGCTACAACGCGGGAAGAACGAATGAGACATTTAGAAGGGACACAGCCAACGTTGAGACA
>JBCCNG010000395.1:0-4767 GCA_039025955.1 Cyanobacteria bacterium P01_C01_bin.72
AGTATTTCCTAACTGCTGTTGCCAATAATTTAATTGAGTATCCCATACTTTGCCTCGCAGGTAATTTCGTTGCCAGACCGCATAGTCTGCGTATTGAATTGCTAATTCTGGTAACGGTGAGGGCTTACCCTCCAAAAAAGCCAAATAAAGCGTGACGAATTCTTTAATTAAAACTCCATTTGACCATCCATCAGAAATTATATGATGGGTAGTAAATAGAACCATATGTTCTAAATTACTGAGCTTGAGTAGAGTAACTCGCAGTAGTGAATCCTGCTCTAAGTTAAACGGCTTTTTGGCTTCTTGGTCAACTATTTTTTGTACTTCTGCTTCTGAAGATAAAGATTCGATATCTACTACGGGAATCTCAAAATTGATCTGTGGCTGAATAATTTGCACGGGTTCTCCGTCAACCAGACTGAAATTAGTACGCAGATTTTCGTGCCTTCTAATAATCTCTTGGAAAGTTAATTTCAAGACTTCAAGATTGAGTTCTCCCGCTAGACGAAAAGCTCTAGGCTGATTGTAAACAGGGTTGTCAGGCTCTAACCGAGCCAAAAACCATAATCTTTTCTGAGCAAAAGATAGAGGAAAAGTGTTTGTCTCTCTACTTTGAGGTTGAATTGTGGCAGATGCAGTTTTTTTATTGCTTGATTGTAGTCTTTGTAGCAGTAATTCCCTTTTTTCTGGTGAAAGTTGGGCAATGCGATCGCTTAGATTAGTCATTTTCTTCCTCCTCGGCTAGAGTTGATTCTGGCAACTGCTCTAATTCGGCTAGCATTGCCGCTAGTTCTTCTTGATCAGCTTCCATAGCTAGATTCTGGGTGATGGTGGTGGTTATGCCAGCTACGGTGGGGGAGTCAAAAAACTGGCGCAGAGATAGCTCCGTTTGTAAGGCTTGACGGATATGTGATACTACCTGAGTCGCCAGCAAAGAATGTCCTCCTAATTCAAAGAAATTATCGTGGATACCGACTCGTTCAACGTCGAGAATTCCCGACCATATTTCGGCGATCGCTTTTTCCGTATCAGTCTGCGGTGCTACGAAGGCAGCGGTCAATTCGAGGGAGATTTTTTCTGGTGCTGGTAACTGCTGACGATCTATTTTGCCGTTGGCGGTTAGAGGAAACTCCCTTAAAGCAATAAACATGCTGGGAATTGCGTGTTCTGGTAGTTGAGCTGCCAGAAAATCCCGTAACTCTGCTGAGTTGGGAGGTGAGAAGTTAGATTTGGCAGTTAGATAGCTCACAAGACGCTGATTATCTGACTGGAAGATTACCACTGCCTGCTGTACGGCAGGATGCTGGAGGAGTGCTGATTCAATTTCGCCTAATTCAATCCGAAAACCTCTAACCTTGACCTGACGATCAACTCTGCCCAGAAATTCAATATTACCGTCGGGGAGATATTTGCCTAAGTCTCCTGTCTTGTAAAGACGATTTTCGGTGTCTGCATCAAGCAATAATTTAGCCGATGGATTGGTAATAAATTTCTCTTGAGTTAATTCTGGCTGATTGAGATAACCTCTACTTACCTGCATGCCGCCAATATGAATCTCTCCTGGTATACCCAGCGGTAAAGGCTGTAACTGCTCGTCTAAGATAAAAATCTGCGTGTTGGCTAAAGGTTTACCAATGGGAACTGTTTGAGCAGGAGAACGAGCGCTCGACACCTCAACTGGGTAAGTAATTACTCCCACCGTAGTTTCTGTAGGGCCATAGTGATTAAGAATGTCACACTCAGGAGCTAAACTTTTGATCTTATTGACCAAAGACCAATTCAAAACCTCTCCGCCCACAATCAAAGTCTGGCGGGGCAAGATTAATTCTGGCTGTGGAACTAACAGTAAAGCGGCTAGATGAGAAGGAGTTATCTTTAGATAGTCAATCTGATGCTGTTGAAAATATCTGCCCAAAGCTTCTCCATCAGTGGCATCCGCAAAAGAGATTAAGTGCAGACAGCCACCAGTACACAGGGCAGGAAACAGCATCGTATTTCCCAGATCCGCCCCAAAGGTAGAAACCATTGCCCAATTATCATCATCATTGCCAGGGGCTATTTTTGCCAGAATACTGTTGAGGTAGTTGCTAATCTGTTGATGCTCAATCCCTACGCCTTTGGGCTTGCCTGTGGAGCCAGAGGTATAGATGACATATGCCAGATTTCCTAGCTGAGCAACAGAGCGTAAATTGTGTTCATTTTCTTGCTGGATAATTTTCCAGTCGGTATCTAAACAGATAATTTTGGCGGGAAACTCTGGTAGGTTAGAGGCTAACTGCTGCTGGGTTAAAATTACCCTTGCCTGAGTATCTTGGAGCATCCAGGCTAAACGCTCTGGTGGTAGGTTAGAGTCCAGGGGTACATAGGCGGCTCCTGCCTTCAAGATGCCTAATAAACCGACAATCGTTTCCAGGGAAGGCTCTAGGTATAGGGCGACGAGATCCTCGGTGCTAATCCCTTGGCTTTGCAGATAATGTGCCAGTTGGTTAGCACGTTGATTTAGCTGTTGATAAGTTAGCTGTTGACCTTGGCAGTTAAGGGCAGTTGCCTGGGGAGTTTTGGCTGCCTGGACTTCAAATCTTTGAGGAATAGTTTGTTGAGGAGAAAAATCAGTTTTGGTCTGATTAAAATCAACTAAAATCTTTTGCTGCTCTGATTCACTCAAGATGTCTAACTGGGAAATAGCATCTCCTGGATGCTTGAGGATACTGAGGACTAAAGTATTAAATTGTTCTGCTAGACTTTGAACATCACTAGCCTCAAATAAACCTGCATCATAGTAAAACGAGAGAGCTAAACTATCATCCTGCTGCTGTACAGATAACTTTAACTTAAAGCGATCGCTACAGGAATATAATTGAGATATCTTCCAGGTTAAATCACCAATTTTTCCGATTTGATAATTGGGTATGAATTCAAAGGCTACGGCAAAACTCGCTGCCTCATCGTGGCTAAAATATTCCTGCTTTTGGGCTGCTGCCTGGAGTAAATCATGATTGCTAGACAAGAGATCTTTGCTCGAAACATCTGTGTCTAAATGGTTTTGAATCGGCAAATATTTAGTGATTAAGCCAATAGTTGACTGGAGTTCTTCATATTTACGTCCATCATCAGCTATGGCGATAACTAGCTCTGGTTGTCTAGTTAGTCGATAAATTAAAATCTGCCAACAGGTAAAGAGAAACGCCGCCGTTGATGTTTGAGCTTCTTGGGCAAGGCTGGTGATTTGTCTCAGGCAGTCAGAATCTATTGAGCTATTAATAACCTGGGGTCTAAATGCAGCTAAATCTGAAGTTAACTTCTCTTGTGGTAGTGCAGGATCAAGAACAGCAGTATATTTTTGTTCAGACCAATACTTACGTCCGATTTCCGTATTTTCAGCTTCTAATAGTTCATTTTGCCATTCCGCAAAATCAGCATACTGCATTGGTTCAGCCTCTAATGCAGGCTGAAAATCTAGATTCTGATAATAATTACTAATTTCCGATACCAAAGTTGGTAAACTGCTAACGTCTCCGTAAAGTGCCGGTAAATTTATTAGTAGAATATGTTGCTGCTCTCCAGTATCAGCCAATTTAAGACTAATCTGATGTTCTTGAGACTGCCAAAAATCATCTAAATAATTATGTTGCTGATTAACTAAAATCGGCGCCAGATCTAACTTAGAACTAGCTAAGGGGCTAGACTCTGTGATTACCTGGAGGGGAATCGTCATCCCAGACAAATGTTTAAATTCAGTTCTTAATATTTCATGACGCTCTACAATTTTGTGCCAAGCCTGCTGTAGTCGATTAATATCTAACGCTCCTTCAATAGTTAAGCAGCATTTAACCTGGTAAGGATTATTTCTGACCTGAGTTTGTAATAGCCAAATTCGCTTCTGCTGAGGAGATAGCCGAAAGCCCTGAATTTTTTCCGTTTGAATATCTACAATATTACTCTGCATCTTGATAATCCAATAGTTTATTAATTTATTAACCGACCTATATCTCTTAGTTATCTGTTAGTTCTGGTTGCTGATCGATTCCGCCATGCCGACAACTATGCGACGAGAACCAACATAGGGATTTCTGCCATGAGCGGTTAGCATGTTGTCAAGCATTAAAATATCTCCTGCTTGCCAGGAAAAAGTTACGGCTTCCTGTTGGTAAGCGGCACGAATTTCTGCCAAGACTTCTGGCTCAATCTCTGAACCATCTCCGTAATAAGTGTTGTAAGGAAATTCCGTTTCCGCAAATTCTGCTGCTAGAGTTTGACGAATCTGGGGATCTAGAGTCGAAATGTGAAAAAAGGCAGCATGGTTGAACCAAACCAGCTCTTTAGTCTGTGGATGCTTGACTATAGCGGGACGAACCTGTCTGGTTTGTAATTTATCATTATCTCCCCATACCATCACAATACCATTATTCTGACAATATTGTTCCACTGCCGATTTACTAGAAGTTTCAAAGGCTTGTTGCCAGGGAATTCCTAAACCAGCCCCAAAATTACGGACATACATCACCTGTTTTTCGGCAAAGCGATCGCATATTTCTAAAGAGAGACGACGGTAGATTTTACGAGTATCAGCGATGGGAGTTTCTCCTCCCTGGTCGGCAGATTTTACACAGTGAAAATAAATTTTTAAGGGATAGGTATTAGCGTAAGAAAGTTCACTATGAAGGAAGATAGTTTGTGATGCGGGATAATCGGTAGAAGTATAAATATTATCTTGCAGTAAAGTCCGTGGGGAGGAACCATCTTGATATGATAATAGCTTGCGATCTG
>JBCCNG010000396.1:0-4760 GCA_039025955.1 Cyanobacteria bacterium P01_C01_bin.72
GTCGCCTTGGTAACGGAAGGCTGTTCTATTTTCTCTAAGTTTTCAAATGCTCCTCAAGAGCTAGAAAAAAATAATGTTAAACCTATTCCTGTACAGGTGAATACTGCCGAAACTGAACCCCAGGAAACTGAAGCAGAGGTATTTGCCGATTTAGAAGAGTCAGAACCTGAACCTCTGCCAGAAATCGCTGGCTTAATTCCGGCGACTAACCCTGACGTTAGAGTAAGAAATAGCGTTCGCGGTAGAAACGACCCCTTCTCCACTGTTACCCTTGATCCTCGAATTGAGATTGAACCAGAAACAGAAAGTTCCAAGAACAATACAGTAAGTCGTGGACGAAATAAAGCTGAGCTTTACGACGATTTCGACGATGAAAATTTGGATGTGTCTGCACCAGAAATCTTCTTACCGACACTGGCGCAAGATGTAATAATTTCTGGTCTGTATGAGGCAGACGGTAGAACGAGACTAATTGTTCAAGCTCCAGAGGAAAGCAGTAGTCGTTATGTTGAAGTGGGGCAATATTTGTCTAATGGACAAGTGCTAGTGAAAAGAATTAATAAAGATAGCTTTCCTGGTCCGACAATCATTTTAGAACAGGGAGGAATTGAAATTGCCAAAACTATTGGTGACGAGCAATATGATGAAGATGAACTAACATCTTTAGCTCCAGCACCGCCTGTTAATTGGGGAAGCGCTATTTCTTTCAAGTAAAGCTTATCGCATCTTATAGTTAAGTAGATTAGTTAGTAAAAGCGATCGCGGAAATATCTTCCCGATCGTTTTTCTCTATTGTGAAGTATTCAGGCAGATAAGTCGATAAAATATAAGCAGCCTGACGAGAATTGTTGATTTGATTTAAGAGATTATGAGTAAGAAAGCCGAATTGTTAGAAGCGATCGCTGGCAAAAATCGTGGTTTGCTGGCAGACGAAATTGATAATGTCAGGGTTCTCTCGGCAATTCAGCAGTTGGAAGATAGTAATCCAACTAAAAAGCCCCTGGCTGCTAAAGAATTACTAAATGGGGACTGGCGCTTGCTCTACACTACTAGTAAAGGTATTTTAGGCTTAGATCGTTTTCCTTTGTTTAAGCTAGGTCAAATCTATCAATGTATTCGAGTCTCCGAGGCGAAAGTATACAACATTGCCGAAATTGTAGGCTTACCGATGTTAGAAGGTTTGGTTAGCGTCGCTGCTAGTTTTGACCCTGTTTCCGAACGTCGAGTCAACGTGATTTTTGAGCGATCTATTATTGGTTTACAGCGTTTTTTGAGTTATAAAACCCCTGCGAGATTGATCCACCAGATTGAGTCTGGTAAGAAGTTTTTACCCATCGATTTTAAGATAGATCGGGGAGAACAAAAAGGCTGGCTAGAAACCACCTATTTAGATCATGATATGCGTATTGGTCGCGGTAATGAGGGCAACGTTTTTGTCTTGACCAAAGAAACTTTTGCCTAATTCCTTGAATAACCTGAATTACAAATCCGTCAATCTTTTCTCAAGTTCCCAAGCCCCCAAGTTCCCAAATTAGACATTTGTAGCAAACTTTAATTTCATATAATCTGAGTAGCAAACGCTAGGCTGTAATTTGAACCCTGAGTAAGCGCAAACTGAGTAATGATTTCTCGGTTTAGCTTTTGCTGTGCTTGGAGCGGTCGCTGTTAATTGCGATCCAAAGGTAACAGTAATGCTCAAATTTAAAGCGATCGCATTCCTTATAAATAGTTTTGATAATCAGTACAAGTTGGTTAATTGTCTCTGGTGAATTGGTAAATGTCCATGAACAAAACTAATAAAACATTCTTTAGAAAGAAAACTGTCGCTCAATAAACTACTCAATTAAAATCAATGGCATTGGATACAGATTGTGCGGTTGGGGACATTAATTGGATTTTTGGCAATTATCATTGCTCTATATGTTTTGTGGCGAATTAAGCAGGTCTTGCTGCTGGCTTTTGCAGCGGTCGTCTTTGCCACCGCAATGAATCAGTTAGTTAAGTTCTTAGAATCCAGGCTTAGGCTAGAAAGAAAAGTAGCGATCGCGATTGCCGTTAATGGAGTTTTAACTTTTATTATTGGCTTTATCGCCTTGGTTATTCCTCCTTTTATTGACCAATTTCAGCAGCTAGTTACCCTAGTTCCTCTGGGATTAGAACAACTTAGTAGCTGGAATGAATGGCTTCGTAATTTGCTACCTGAAAATTTGATCTAAGAGGTTAGAGGTTTAGAATCTTTGACCCAAAATATCCAATCGTTTATGGATAAGTTTATTGGTAATTTTTTCGATTCATTTTCTAGCACTTTAGGAGTAGTTTTAAATTTTTTGTTAGTGACAATCATGCTGTTATCTAACCCCACTCCTTATAGACAAATATTTGTCTTGATGTTTCCTGCTTTCTATCGTCAGCGAGTGCAAATCATTATCAGAAAGTGCGAGTCAAATTTAGGCGGCTGGGCAATTGGAATTCTCTTCAATATGGCGGTAATTGCCATTATGAGCGGCATCGGACTCTTGATTTTGTAAGTTAGATTGCCACTGACTAACCCTCTATTGGCAGGGATGCTAACTTTTATTCCTAATTTCGGTCCTGTACTCAGTGTTGTTCCCCCCGCCGCAATGGCATTATTAGATGCTCCTTGGAAATCTTTAGCAGTAATCATTCTCTATATTGTGATTCAGCAAATAGAAAGTAATGTTTTGACTCCCATAGTAATGCAAAAACAAGTATTATTATTACCTGCAATCACTTTACTATCGCAAGCTACTTTCGCTGTATTCTTTGGTCTTTTAGGTTTATTTTGGGCTTTGCTAATTACCGTTGTGGCTCAGGTTTGGCTCAAAGAAATTTTGGTAAAAGATATTTTAGATCGCTGGCAGATTGAAAATGCTCCCAATCGTTTTAATTCGCTAAATTTGGGAGCAAAAAATCAGAAGAAAACTCCATAAGCTGTGATGCGTTTAACAACAGTTAGGGCAGTTAGGGCAGTTAGGAAAGTTTTAGTTCAATAACCGCTATACTAGATCAGGCTTAGAGCTTACTCAATTGTTTAGCCGCATAAAATATTGATGAACCATTACTCTCAAGCAGATGCTAATACCGCAACTGATCTTGCCTTGGCTCATGTTCTGCTTCAGAGGACAGAGACTGGTGACTTAACTCATTGTCCTTTCATGCTTGCACCGGCTTTGGTTACTGATGCCCTCATTGCTCAGTTAGAGTCTCTGGCTCAACCTCTGGCTTGGTTAATCCATCAAGTTGCTAAAAATATCGATTTTTTAGCGGAACAACTACAGGCAACTGCCGCTAGTGATGAATATACAGGTTTTCTTTTATCTCTGGCTCAAGAAGAGCAGCGTCGTTCTGATGCCCTGAGATTTTCGATTACTCGCAGCGATTATTTTATGACGCAACAGAAAGCAAGCTTACGTCAAGTTGAGTTTAATACTATTGCCGCTAGCTATATTGGTCTTGCCGAGAAAATGAGCGAGTTTCATCGAGTATGGGCTAACATGCGTCGTGAGTCTTGGGATCTACTACCAAATAAACCGATTACTGTAGTTGCTGATGCTTTCGCCGCAGCCATGGCTCTATATGGTGTCGCTGATGCTTGCGTACTATTTGTGGTGCAAGCTAATGAACGTAATATTTTTGACCAACGCCTCCTAGAAATCGCTCTCGTGGAGAGAGGTATCCGCGTAATACGTACTAGCCTCGAAACAATTGGTGAACAGGGAGAATTACGCCAGGGACATCTGATGCTCAATAATAAAATTGCCGCGATTACCTATTTTCGGGCGGGTTATCGTCCTGATGAACTAGAGAGTAAAATAGCTCGTCAAGGTCGTCAGTTGATTTCTCAGTCAAGCACTATCTCCGTGCCAGATTTGCCGACTCATTTGGCAGGAACAAAAAAAATTCAGCAAGTTTTGACAAATCCTGAAATACTTAAATTTTTCCTCAATGACTTAGAAATATCTTTGATTAAAACTGCCTTTGCCCAAATATCTGCTTTGGATGAGCCAATTGAATTGAACGGCAAAACAATGTCCGCTAAAGAAGCAGCGATCGCCAACCCAGAAAAATTTGTGCTTAAGCCTCAGCGGGAAGGTGGCGGATTTAATCTTTATGATGAAGATATCCGTCAATGTCTGCTTAATCTGGAATCAGGGGATGAGGAGGCATATATTTTGATGGAGCGATTATATCCACCTGTATCATCTGGTTGGGGGGTGCGCCAGGGAAAAATTTGGCAGGGAGAAGTCGTTCATGAAATTGGTCAATATGGTGTTTTGCTCGCTGAAGGCGATCACCTGATTAGCAATCAAGCAGCGGGTTATCTAGTGCGGACTAAGCTGAGTGATGCCAATGAAGGGGGCATTTCTGCTGGCTATGGACATCTCAATAGTTTGGTAAGGGATAAGGCTATGAGCCAAACTAATTAAGAATTAGAAGTAGCAGTGATCATTGCATAGCTGGGGCGAGCGGCTCTAGAAGATTAACCGTTTTGCCGATTCAATGAACGGCTGATTTACACAACTTCACTCTGCATCCGTCAAACTATCTGCTAAATCGAACTTGCTTTCCGCTCTTTAGATTATCTTCATGAATTAGCTCTACATAAAAAATAGTTAACAATGTATATTGAACTAGAAATTATGGTTATTTAGTGTTTATATAGAGAGACTATACAATATAAATCACTTATAATAAACAGATATCTAGCAAGCCTATTCAAACAAAAACAGAATAAACCA
>JBCCNG010000397.1:0-4749 GCA_039025955.1 Cyanobacteria bacterium P01_C01_bin.72
CTTGGTATCCGGAGCCCTGAAGCTGGCCCAAGAAAAGCGCCAGTGCGCGAACTCCCGCAGCGTTAACCACTCATTAAAGTTTGAACACTGGCGTTTACTTTATCTGTTAGGCTTAACGCTCAGGCTCGGATTGCGGGCGATCACATGGACTGCAACCGTGGTGCGGTGCCACAGTGACCAAGTGAGGGGACAGACCGATGAAAACGTTTCTTTTGACGACCGCTTCTGCCGTGCTGGTAATAGATTAAGTTGCAAAGTTGAAGGAGGTAATAATTAATTGTCTAGAAAAGTTAATGTCGCTATTTTAGGAGCGACGGGAGCAGTCGGTCAGGAACTGCTAGAGCTACTTGCCGAGCGAAGTTTTCCTTTAGAAAACCTAAAGCTTTTAGCTTCTCCTCGTTCTGCGGGCAGTAAAATTATTTTTCAAGGTCAAGAACTGACAGTAGAAGCGGTTAGCGATCGCTCTTTTGAAGGCATTGACATTCTTTTAGCATCGGCAGGCGGCTCTACTTCTAAAGAATGGGCGCATAAAGCAGTCGCCGCAGGAGCGGTAGTGGTCGATAATTCCAGCGCCTTTCGGATGGATGAGCGTGTACCGTTAGTTGTGCCAGAAATTAATCCTGCCGCCGCCGCAAATCACCAGGGAATTATTGCCAATCCCAACTGCACGACAATCTTGATGGGAGTAGCAATTTATCCTCTCCATCAGGTACAAAAAATCAAGCGAATTGTTGTTTCAACCTACCAGTCTGCCTCTGGTGCAGGGGCAAGAGCGATGGAAGAAGCAAAGCTCCAGGCTAGAGACATCCTAAACGGTAAAGAACCCCTAGCAGAGGTATTACCCTATCCCATCGCCTTCAATTTATTTCCTCACAACTCTCCTCTCAATGAGCAAGGATACTGTGAAGAAGAAATGAAAATGGTCAACGAAACACGGAAGATTTTTGCTGATCCTGAGATTGCCGTTACCGCTACCTGTGTCCGCGTGCCAGTTTTACGGGCTCATTCCGAAGCCGTCAATTTAGAGTTTGAACAGCCTTTTGATGTTAGTCAGGCAAGAGAGTTAATTGCCGCTGCTCCTGGAGTCAAGCTAGTAGAAGATTGGCAGGCAAACTATTTTCCCATGCCCATTGATGCCACAGGCAAAGACCCTGTGCTGGTGGGGCGCATTCGCCAAGACATATCTTGCGATCGCAACCTAGAATTATGGCTATGTGGCGATCAAATCCGCAAGGGGGCAGCTCTCAACGCGATCCAGATTGCCGAACTACTGTTGCAAAAGAACTTATTAACCAAAGCCGATTCTGCGGTTAGTGCTTGAGCAACTTTATTAATGTTTGAGAGATAAAGATGAGAACAATAATGAGTCAGATCGATGCCTGAAGAACCATTTGGTAGAGTAGTGACGGCAATGGCAACACCATTTGCCGCAGATGACAGCGTTAACTACGATGTTGCTGAAAAACTAGCGGTGTATTTAGTAAATAACGGGAGTGATGCCCTGGCAGTTTGTGGTACGACAGGAGAATCTCCTACCCTAAGCTGGGAGGAAGAATATAAACTGTTTCAAGTTGTGAAACAAGCGGTGGGCGACCGAGCCAAGATTCTGGCAGGCACAGGCTCTAATTCAACCAAGGAAGCGATCTCTGCCACTATCAAAGCCGCCAAACTAGGTCTTGATGGCTCTTTGCAGGTAGTACCTTACTACAATAAGCCGCCTCAAGCGGGACTATATGAGCATTTTAGGGCGATCGCTGATGCCTGTCCAGAGTTACCCATGATGCTATATAACGTGCCTGGGAGAACAGGATGCAATCTTCAGCCCGAAACCGTAGCTAACCTAGCGCAAATCAGCAATATAGTAGCAATCAAGGAAGCCAGTGGTAATCTAGAGCAGGCTTGTAAAATCAGATGCCTGACTCCCGCTAATTTTGCCATCTATTCAGGAGAAGATGCTCTTACTTTACCGATGTTAGCGATTGGCGGGTCGGGAACAGTCAGTGTTGCCTCACATTTAGTTGGTAAGCAGATCCAGTCTATGATTGCGGCTTATCATCAGGGTAATAACCCAGAGGCAACGAAGATTCAATTGCAGCTATTTCCTCTGTTTCAAGCCTTGTTTATGGCTACCAACCCAATTCCTGTGAAAACGGCTTTAAAGCTGCAAGGATGGCAGATGGGTAAGTTGCGAACCCCATTATGTGAGCTACAATTAGATTTATTACCCAAGTTAAAGTCAAATTTACAAGAGTTAAGCCTAATTTAGCTAAATTTTCGACTATTTAGCCGCTAAATTATTATAAAAACAGCAGCAGAGTGAAAAATTGACCATTATCATAACTAATAGCTAGAATTTGGATTCTCTGAGAGATAGTGAGCCAGCAACAGAAATTAGGGCTTATAGCCATCATCAAATATCCAACATGCTATCAGCAGTTAGCCCTACATACAGCTAATTATCATCAGCATTTCATTTCTTAGAAAACTCTCTTCAACCAGAATTCTAAGAAAACTTGACAGTTTTTATTGAGTCAATAAAAAAGCGCGAAACCAAATACGAACAAAACATATGAGCAAAGTAGTAAAGAAAAATAAGACTAAACCAACGGTAAAAATTATCCCTCTAGGTGGGCTGCATGAAATCGGCAAAAACACCTGCGTCTTTGAATATGAGGACGAAATAATTTTATTGGATGCAGGCTTAGGTTTTCCCTCAGATCAAATGCACGGCATCAATATTGTCTTACCAGACATGACCTATCTACGAGAGAATTCCCATCGCATCAAAGGGATGATTGTCACCCACGGTCATGAAGATCACATCGGTGGTATTGCCTATCATCTCAAGCAGTTTGATATCCCCATAATCTATGGTCCTCGACTAGCAATGTCGTTATTGAGCGATAAACTAGAAGAAGCAGGAGTAAGCGATCGCACAACCCTTAAAAGCGTGCTTCCCAGAGATATTGTGCAAATCGGCAGACATTTCCAAGCCGAATATATCCGCAACACCCACTCTATTGCCGATAGCTTTACTGTTGCCATTCATACTCCCATCGGTACAATTATTCATTCGGGTGATTTCAAAATTGATCACACTCCCGTTGATGGTGAACACTTCGATTTGCAAAAACTAGCCGAACATGGGGCAAAAGGCGTACTTTGTCTTTTGAGCGATTCTACTAACGCAGAAGTACCAGGACATACTCCTTCAGAACGTTCTGTTTATCCCAATTTAAATCGCATCTTTGGTGCAGCAGATGGGCGAGTAATGGTAACAACCTTCTCTTCTTCTGTCCATCGAGTAAATATGATTCTCGATCTAGCTCACAAACATGGTCGCAAAGTGGCAGTGGTTGGACGCTCAATGCTCAACGTCATTGCCCACGCTCGTAAACTGGGCTATATTCAATGTCGCGACGATATCTTTGAACCTTTACGTTCGGTAAATCGTTTACCTGATAACAGAGTGCTGATTCTTTGTACTGGTTCCCAGGGAGAAGATCTGGCAGCGATGACGCGCATATCCCGTGGAGAACATCGTCAAATTACTGTTCGCGAGGGAGATACAATTGTCTTCTCCGCTAATCCAATCCCAGGCAATACCATCGGCGTGGTCAACACAATTGACCGTTTGATGATGCAGGGGGCAAAAGTAGTTTACGGTAAAAAAGAGGGCATTCACGTCTCAGGTCATGGCGCACGAGAAGACCACAAATTAATGCTCAACCTCACGAGACCTAAATTCTTTATTCCTGTCCACGGCGAACACCGTATGCTGGTGGAACATTCAGGTATGGCGCAGGCAATGGGTATCCCAGAAGAAAATATTGTCATTATTAAGAACGGCAACATTATTGAGCTAACTCAAGACAGCATTGGGGTGAACGGTAGCGTACCCGCAGGGATCGAACTGGTTGATCGCGCTGGTATTGTTCAGGACAATGTAATGAAAGAAAGACAGCAGCTTGCCGAAGATGGGGTAATTACCGTAGCCGCCGCGATTGATTGGACGGGTACACTTGTCGCCTCTCCTGCCCTCCACCTCAGAGGTGTAGTAACTTCTGTGGAGCAATCTTTGCTACAGCAGCTCATTAATCGTACTATCGAAAAAATATTGAGTGATCGCTGGAACAGCTTTAGTGAAACCAAGGATGGCGAAACCGAAGTAGACTGGACTGGAGTACGCCTAGAAATTGAAGGCGGTTTACAGCGTTTATTGAGAAGAGAGTTAAAAAGTCGTCCTTTAGTCGTGTTTATGATGCAGACTCCTGAAAAGCAGCCGACAAGAAACCGAACTACAAGACGAAGAAGACGTTCTAGTTCAATTAATACAGCTAGTTCAACTCCTGCCCCCGTAATTTCTAGTCGGAAGTAAGCGAAAAGAAGCTAGTTTTACGAAGCAGAATTATTAATAATATTCTTAACCATAGATGTCAGCGTTGCTTATTATGATAAGTGACGCTTTTTTAGCGAAATTTGCCGTTAATTTAACTTGCTATAAATAGCTGAATTAAAGCGAAGGCAGAGGATTCTTTTAAAGAGCAAATAAAAGCTAGAACTTTAAAAGAAGTGCGTGAATTATAAGAGATGACCAATAACGCTTGCGAGATATAGTCTTTTTAAATAACTTTTGAGGGGGTATCCCGTTCAGAGTAATCTTTAACGATCTGAGCGACACTTGTACCTTCGGGAGCATATTTTCTTCTCTTTTTCATGGCAGCAAAGTCATGTTCGATAGAATTAAAA
>JBCCNG010000398.1:0-4746 GCA_039025955.1 Cyanobacteria bacterium P01_C01_bin.72
CACAAATTCCATTAAGGTGAACAACGTTAGAGCGCTCGTGGGCAAAAACATTAACCCTCGAATCCGCTCTTAATCCTGAAAATAGAGAGGCAAAGCTAATTGACGACCTCGTTTAAAACGATGAAAACCTCTTTCTGGTTGCAATTGTTGACGATAAGAGTTGACTGCTTGCTCTAAAGTAAGGCGTTCTGTGTGAGCGTTAGTCACATATAATCGCCAACCAGCAATCAATTTATGATGAGCAATCGCTGGTTCGCAACGTCGGTAAGTTAAAGAAAGAGTAGTTTAACGAACGCGACGAGCGGGACGATATTCGCGATTGCTACTCGCGAATTATATTCGGTTTTTTTAATAGCATTTCAAATCGCTCAACAATAAACCAGTTCTGCTTTTCGATTACTGAATCGGTGTTCTAGCAGCTACTCATTATTCTCGATTTATGGCTTTGAAATCAAAAGCCAATTCAATTTAGACAAGAGATTACTCTTGAATCTTTTCTGATTACTTTCTCCGACAATATACTGGCTAGTCTTAGCCCAACCAGAAAAGAAAAAGAAGCACCATCATTACTGTGGGCTTCTCTCAACTATATTACCGAGTTGATAGTAATAACGGACGAGTCATCTGCCATTACCATTTATATTATTTCATAGGTCTTTCATAATACCATGGGCTTTATATAATCTTGGCGATAACTATATCGAAAAGACATATTGTCCCCAGAAGAGGTAGTTAAAACACTTAGCCGCGAGATTTCTTCTCTTGAGCAACCATTTTTGCGGCGATCGCACCACCGATAAAGCCAAAAAGATGTCCCTGCCAAGAAACACCAATTTCTGAGGGAAATACCCCCCAAATAAAACTGCCGTAGGCAATGGCGACAAAAATTGAGACGGCAATAGAGAGCATGTTTTTCTGGAAATAGCCCCGCGATAGCAAGAACCCCAAGTAGCCATAGACCAGAATACTTGCACCAATATGAACTGAGTTAGGAGAACCAAACAGCCAGACTCCTATTCCGCCTACTAAGGCGCTCATAATCGAGGCAAAATAGAAATCTTTCGTATCCTGAATCATCGTTAACCAGCCCAAAGTGAGAAAAGGCAAACTGTTGGCGATCAAATGCCCAAATCCGCCATGAAGAAAGGGGGCAAAAATAATACCTCTTAAGCCGATGATACTGTAGGGTTGAATGCCATAGCGATCTAGACTGCCGTTAAAAATTAAAAAGTCGGCAATTTCCACTACCCAGAAGATAGCCAGGGAAACGATTAAAATTTTAAATTCTTTCAAAGCTGTATTGTGTTTTACAGGTTTTCGATAGTAGCTAGTCATATACAAGTATAAATTATTTGTCAGTGTAACTGCTGAGATTAGACCAAGACGGCTCAAGACTAATCGCCAGACTTTAAGCCCCAAAAGTTTACCGAATGCCTCACAGGTCAGGGATTCCGTTCTGGGAAACCACTAACTTTTTGAACCAGAGAATTGGCGTAGACAATCAATAAACTGCTCAATTATGGATATGTTTAGGCTAGTTTGTCGAGTCAGAAATGCAATTCAAGAAACTTGGTATTTAAAAAAAGGAGTCAAAGAATTATGATAGATATCAATAGCATCTGTTAGCAGGTTGGAATGGTCATGAGACATCCAGACCTCAAAAAGAAAAAACAGCAAACAAAAATATCACTATTAGAGAAAAAATATACCTCTCTATCTGTAAAACAGCTTCCAATCAGGAGAAATTAAAATCAATGAAGAGATTCATCGGCATTATAGCTACCCTACTATTAATTGTAAGTGCTTGGGGATTTGCCCCCGCTGCCCAGGCTAGCGAGATCAACTTAGCTACAGGCTTATTGACCGCACCTCCCACTACTCTTTTAGCCCGTATCAATACGGCTGATGCTAAACGCTCAGAGCTAGTAAAAGACAAGCTAGATCTTAATAACAGTGATGTGAGAGAATTTCGTAGACTGCGTGGCTTCTATCCCAGTCTGGCGAGCAAAATCATTCAAAATGCCCCTTACAGCAGTGTCGAGGAAGTATTGGATATTCCTGGTTTAAGCCCTACTCAAGCAGAACGCCTACAGGCTAATATAGACGAGTTTGTGGTAACTGATGTTGAAGCTTCCATGAACGCCGGTGGCGATCGCTATAATCCAGGACTGTACTAAAGCTATTCCAGCAGCCATATCACGACTGCTGAGTTAGACTATGTAACTTTTAGAGCCACGTTTAGCGATTAAACGTGGTTTTTTTCTGGCTATATGTCATGATAATTTCCAATTAAGACATGTCTAGATAATTAAAATTGATTTACCCGAAGTTTGATGTTGTAGTAGTAGGCTCTGGAGCAGCAGGGCTTTATGGCGCTTTATGTTTGCCAGATGATTTGCAAGTAGGTTTGATCACGAAGGATCAGCTAAATACAGGAGCGAGTGATTGGGCGCAAGGAGGTATTGCGGCAGCGATCAGCCCTGAAGATTCTCCTCAACTACACCTAAGCGATACCCTCAAAGCTGGAGCCGGATTATGCGATCGCCAGGCGGTAAAATTTCTCGTTGAACATGCCGCTAGTTCGATTGAGTCACTAGTAGAGATGGGAGTCGCCTTTGATCGTCATCAGAGCCAGCTTGCTATGACCCTAGAAGCTGCCCATTCCCGCCCTAGGGTACTTCATGCTGCCGACACGACGGGCAGGGCAATTGTGGCTACTTTAGCGCAACAGGTGCTACGAAAAAGCAATATTGAAGTACTGTCACAGGCGTTTGCTCTGGGATTATGGCTTGATTCAGGTAATGTATGTCGGGGAGTTAGTATTTTAAAGGACTGCCAGATAACTTGGGTACAGGCAGGAGCGGTGATTCTCGCTACAGGTGGGGGAGGACAGGTATTTTCTCAGACGACCAATCCTGAAGTTAGTACGGGAGATGGAGTAGCCCTAGCATGGCGCAGCGGTGCAATCATTCGCGATCCAGAATTTGTTCAGTTTCATCCCACTGCTTTAACTGTACCTAACGCCCCCAGGTTTTTGATCAGCGAAGCAGTAAGAGGAGAAGGAGCGCACTTAATTGATGCACAGGGCAAGCGTTTTGCCTTTGACTATCACCCTGATGGCGAACTTGCCCCTAGAGATGTGGTCAGCCGAGCTATTTTTAGCCATCTACAGCAGACGGGAGCTAGCAACGTCTTTCTTGATCTTCAAGCCATCCCTCCCGAGCGCATTCGCTATCGTTTTCCGAACATCATTCGCGTTTGTCAGTACTGGAACGTCGATTTATTTTCTAAGCCCATTCCTGTTGCTCCTGCGGCTCATTACTGGATGGGAGGCATTCAGGTGGATACGATGAACCAGACTTCCATTGCAGGGCTATATGCAGTGGGAGAAACCGCAAGCACGGGTGTACATGGTGCTAATCGTCTGGCGAGTAATTCCCTGCTTGAATGTGTTGTCTATGCGTCTCAACTAGCAAAGTTACGACCTCATGCTTTAGAAATTGCCGACGCGCCTCCAATGCAAACAGTTACCGCAGACTGGGAGCAAGAACATAGCTGGGTTAATTCCATCAGGAAGCAGCTACCTGAGTTGATGTGGCAAAGTGCGGGAATTTGCCGTACTGCCAATATCTTAGAACAGGCGATCTCCACGGTAGTAGACTGGCGATCGCAAATGCATAATCTGTCTCTTGGTCGGTATGTAACAGATTTATCTCCTCAACAACAGTTTAAACTTCCAGATGCTCAAGCAGCAGCACAGCTCAAGCTTTATGCGGAAACCCTTAACCTGCTGGATATTAGCTATTTAATTCTGCGTAGCGCCGCTTTTCGTAGCGAGAGTCGTGGCGGGCATTATCGAGTAGACTATCCCCAGGCTAACTACAACTGGCAAGTACACACAGTGATTCAATCAGAACAATGGCAAAAAACTTTTGTAAACCAATCTCTAGAGCAGGATTCCAGCACTTAGCTTCGTTTACTTCTTGCGCCTAATTTGACGACGACTGTACTTGCGATCGCGCAATTTTTCAAAAATAGCTAGACCGTAAAAATAGGCGATCGTACCGAAAATCATACCGACAACAAAACTTCCTGTAAATAGAGTCAAGGCAAAAGTTGAACCAAGTTCCTTAAAGGCAGTAAAAGACTCCAGATTGAGAGGCGGTAAAACAGTGTCTTCTGTCCCTAATAAAAGCTTACCGATTTTGTAATTAAAAATATACAGCGGCACGTAAGTCAAAGGATTGCTGATCCAAGTTGCCGCATATGCTGCAACTTTACTCCCACGCACTAAAGTTGCTAGAAGCAATCCGATCAAGCTTTGAAATCCAAATAAGGGAAAGCAGCCCGCAAATGCTCCCACCGCCAAGCCCCTTGCCACCACCTCTGGCTTATCCCGCAATCTCAATAACTTGAGATAAATTAAGCGAATGCGCCTACCTAACCAGGTTTTACGTGACTTTTGATTTTGATACTGACGTTTTTTAGACAAGGACGGTGTTAAAACTGTTGACGAACTTGTTGATAAATAGGTCTTGTTTAAGGGTAAATTGTGAGGTGGATATTTCTGGCTCATTTCCCATTGATAAATAATAAGTAAGCTCTGTGCATACGCACTGCGCTTTAAAAGATTTTAGTAATTGTTTTAGTAATTGCTTAAGTTTGCTATGTAATACACAACATCTCTTTACTAATAACTCTTGCCGTATAAGTTATTAGTGATTTGTCCTTAGTGATGAAATTCAG
>JBCCNG010000399.1:0-4732 GCA_039025955.1 Cyanobacteria bacterium P01_C01_bin.72
AGAAATACCGATTTCCCTAGTATCGAGCCAGCGTAGGTTAATTTGCTGATTAGCGGCAATTTTAATTAAATCGACGGCGCTCTTTTCTCCTGTATCGAGGCTGATCGTGTCGAAGAATGATTGATTGCTCACCTCATACCCCAGCTTACGGAGTCCTGTGGCTAAAGCTGCCGTTAGTAAGTGGATGCGTTCGGCGATCGCTTTGATGCCCGCTGCACCATGATATACGCCGTACATGGAGGCAATTACCGCTAGTAGAACTTGAGCTGTACAAATGTTGCTGGTGGCTTTTTCGCGGCGGATATGCTGCTCTCTAGTTTGTAAGGCTAAACGTAGTGCCGGCTGACCATGGACATCTTGGGAAACGCCAACAATTCTACCAGGCACTTGTCTTTGGTATTTCTCTTTGGTGGCAAAATAAGCTGCATGAGGACCACCATAACCCAGGGGAACACCAAATCTCTGGGTGCTGCCGACGGCAATATCCGCACCAAATTCTCCAGGAGGAGTTAGGAGAGTCAAGCTTAAAATATCGGCAGCTACGGTAGCTAGGGCTTTAACCTCATGTACTCGCTCAATAAAAGAACGGTAGTCACTGATCGTGCCATCAGTAGCAGGGTATTGTAGCAATGCACCAAAAATTGGAGTGGAAAAGTCAAAATTGGCGTAATTGTCGATAATTATCTCGATTCCCAGAGGTAAAGCGCGAGTCTTAATTACTTCTATGGTTTGAGGATGACAACCTGCATCGACAAAAAAGGCATTAGCTTTGGTTTTACACACCCCGTAGCTCATACTCATGGCTTCGGCTGCGGCTGTCCCTTCGTCTAACAATGAAGAGTTGGCAATCTCTAAACCAGTTAAATCGATGATCATCGTTTGGTAATTGAGCAAGGCTTCTAATCTACCCTGAGCAATTTCCGCCTGGTAAGGAGTGTAGGAAGTATACCAACCAGGATTTTCCAGCACGTTACGCAAAATCACTGGGGGAGTAATACAGTTATGGTAGCCCCTACCAATAAAAGAACGGTATACCTGATTTTTACTGGCGATCGCCTTTAGTCTAGTCAGTGCCGCTGCTTCACTCTGAGCATCGGGCAACTGTAATGGTTTATTTAGTCGGATTGCCGCAGGAACAGTTTGTTCGATTAGGGCATCTAAACTATCAACTCCTAAGATTTGCAGCATTGACTCAATCTGCTGCTGGTTTACGCCAATGTGCCGTTGAGCGAAAGTAGCGGTATGGGCTAAGGTTTGTGGCGTTGAATCTGTTTGAGAGCTTGCTATTCGGGATTCCGCAGCAAAATCTAAATTAACCATAGGAGTCTTTTAATTAAAGTTGCTAGATAAAAAAAGGGTGGTATTGCCCAAAATGAGGCTCAACCACTGTTTTGAATGATTTGTAGTAAACATTAACAAATTTTACTTACTTTAAGAGTAGCCAATTTGTCATCTATCTTGCTAATTACTCTGTGACCTCTAAAAAAATAACTATTCTTCTATGCCTTCAACCTGAGCGCGATATTCTTGGGCTGAAAGAGCATCTGCTAATTCAGCATCAGGATCGTCAACCTTAACTTTGATCAGCCAGCCTTCGCCGTAAGGATCTTCCGCTAGAGTTTCTGGGGCATCAATAGCATTGTCGTTACGCTCGATCACTGTTCCCGATACGGGAGGATATAAATCTTCTACTGCTTTAACAGATTCAATTGTGCCGATAGTTTCTCCCACCTCTATCGAATCACCAACTTCAGGCAGTTCTAAAAATACTACGTCTCCCAGCTGATCGATCGCAAAAGCACTAACGCCTATGGTGGCAATTTCGCCATCAAATCTGACATATTCGTGACTGTCGAGATATTTTAAGTCTTCTGGATATTCTATCTCCATGATTACCCTTCTAATCGTGAGCAAAGACTAGTCTACAATGAATAATCTGATATTTAGCGCTTTGACTGTGCCTAATTCCCCAGCTCTTGGCTCAGGTAGTTTTTCAGCTATCTTGTTAGATGTTTTGAGATGACTCCCGTTAAATTACGCCAGCAATTAACTGTGAGAGTGTCAATTGAGACAGGCTAATGATTCTGGCAGCACATTTTTGTTTTGGGCGGCAATTAGTTCAACCTGCCCTTGGCTGTTGATTTTCCAAGTCTCCGCCTCCACAATTGACTCAATGGATGAGGAAATCGGATTCAGAGCAGAATTATCTGGAGGCGAAAAAGGCTCTAAGTCTGCTAGCAAAGAATTTTGAGCCAGACTAGTAAAAGGATTTTCTGGTAGACCACCTCGACCAACGCTAGTAAATTGATTTTCGCTACTAGAACCGCATCCACGGGACAAAGCATGGCTGGAATCGATGAGCTTATTTGGTAACTGAATTAAGTCAGCATCGGGATCAATGGCTAATGTATCGACTCGAATCAAACCATCAAAGCCAAATTGAGAGCTGGCATTGATTTCGCTATCTTCTCCTAAGAAAATGCCTCGGGTACTGATTTGAATATTGCCCCCCTGTCCTTTCTCAGCACTAGCGGTAATTTCACTTTGATCCAAGGCCAACAAATGATATTTCAAATCGATATTAATATTGCCTCCAGTGGCATCTTTACCCGCATTAGTAATAATTTGACTGTGATTTGCCAAAAATAGCTGTTCCCCCCTGAGATTAATATTGCCCTGCTTTCCCTGGTTGGTAGTTGCCGAAATTTTACCGTCATTCAGCACAAAATCTCTTCCTCGAATACTGATATTTCCTGGTAAACCAGCCTGACCACCATCAACCGAAATAGCCCCTTGGCTGTTGAGCTGGAGTAAATCTCGGGTCTCAATTGTAATATCTCCCGCCTGACCTCTACGAGTAGAATTAGCAGCAATGGTTGCCCCTTCTGACAGTTTCAGGCGATCGCCTGTTAGAGTAATGTTACCTCCTTCCCCTGCCCCATTAGTTGTACTATTTATTCCTGTGACTAGCTCTCCACCAATCGCTTCGATATCATCCACGTTCAACGATAAGTTTCCCGCATTTCCTGTACCAAAGGTAGAGGTCGTGATGTTGCCATTGTTGATCAATAAACTCTGAGCATTAATTTGAATGTTGCCGCCATTACCAGCATTTCTTCTGCCAGCCATCTCTACTGCACCTTCCGCCACAAAATCACGCTCATCAATATTCTGACCAGATTCAGCACCGATTACTCCATCTTGAAATAAAATTGTCTCGGCATTAACTACTATTTCGCCACCGATACCAGAACCCCAGGTATTTACTCCCATGCCAGCCGACCTAAATTCGATATTTTGGGCAGTAATTTCAATTTTTCCCCCATTGCCACTTGCCTGAGCATCTGCGCCCAATCCTCCCGATTCAATAATTAGATTCTGGGCAATTTTCAGATCGATTAAACCGCCTGTTCCTGAACCAAAAGTACCCGTGCCGATTCCCCCAGAAGCAATCCGCAAATTTTCTGCCTCAATCTCAACCGTTCCTGCTGCACCCCCATCTGGCTCTGCTCCTGTGTATCTGGTTTCTGCACCAAAACCACCAAAAGCGATCGCCACATCTTCGGCAATATCAAGCTTAATCGTTCCCCCTCTTCCCTGACTAAAGGTATTTACGCCCCCACCGCCATACTGAATTGATACATTGTTGGCGGTTAGATTAATTGCACCAGAATCTCCCGTTGCTCCCGCTAAAGTCCAGCTTTCTAGGTTAGCGCCGTAGGTAATAATGTTGTCTGCAACCAAGTTAATTGTTCCTGCTTGTCCAGTCCCAGATGTATGAGCCACAATGTTATCTTGCCCCTTACCAGGATCGATAATCGAAAAAGTGCCTGAAGCATTGATTTCAATCGTCGCAGACACAGGGTTGTCATGATTATGAGCAGTAATCTGAGCGTGGTTGTCAGGGAGTTGTTCCAGAGAACTAAGAGGCTCTAAAGTGAAAAAGTCTTCAGGCTGAAGCTCGAATTCTGCCAGGGTAGCCCAATCGTAACCTAAACTTATATTTCTGCCTGTCAGAGATATCTGAGTCTGACCTGTATTTCCCCCATCGATACCGCCACTGGCGCTAATTTTAATATCGGAAAAATGCTCAACATCTTGATAATCTGTCACCCAACCGCCGTAATTGCTATCGGGATGAGAGCTGAGGGTAACTTTACTATTGGCGACTACTGCACCTAGTTCAATTCTGCCTGCAATAGAATTGAGATATCCCCCCTCTAAATTAATCTCTCCCCCCAGCAAACTGAGGGTTTCACCTGCACCAACCCTTAACCCCATAATATTTTCTTCCATAGCAGCCGTGACTGCCTCTGAACTAGCTAATTCTGTAGCCGCAACTCGGGAATAATTGGTAATACTTCCAGTCGCAGAACCATACTGCAAGCCCAGGGGCAGATCTACAGTTAGCAGAGGTACTTGAGGATTGGTGGCACTAAAGTCTAAATCATTGGCAAAAATATAGCTATCAGCAGTAGTAGCCAGAAAAGAACCCGCAATATCTAGCTGGGAATTTTGACCAAAGACAATTCCGTGGGGGTTAAGTAAAAATAAATTGGCACTACCGTTCACACCCAAAGTACCCTCAATTGAAGATAAGTTGGCCCCTGTAACGCGAGTCAAGATATTTTCAATTCCTGCTGGTGTAGCAAAATAAGCCTTGCTAGCTTCAGGAACGTTGAATTCACTAAAGCTGTGCAAGAGATTATTGCCTCTGACTGCTCCTCCTTCT
>JBCCNG010000400.1:0-4720 GCA_039025955.1 Cyanobacteria bacterium P01_C01_bin.72
AAGACATGTTTTATCTATTTCTTAAAGACTTGATATTTGGTATTGAAGAACACTACAAATAGCCTGTTTTTGTGTAACAATAAATGCATAAATAAGTATTGATAACAGCATTTATCTGGAATGGCTATTTTTTGTTTTGTACTCTTTATTGTCAGAAATAACATAATTATTTGAGCCAAGTTTTTGAAATAGCTTTAATGATAAAAAATAAATCATTCGCAATCTGAGAGAGGATCTTGATAACTGTGACGATAAGTTTCATGACGAAAATGATATTTGGTCAAAACAAAAAATAAATGCCTGAGAGGTTGTCTAAAAAGTAAATTTTGTCACTTCAGATATCCTCTGAATAGCTTAATCTTAAAATTTAGGCGATCGCTCTAGTTGGTAAACTAATCTGTTTCTAGTTTGCCAACTATTTTTTGGGTTCAGTATGAAGCTAGACAAGTGATGGTTCGTTGACGAAGTAAAATTCTCTCAATCAGGTGAACTAAGCGGTTATTCATGTCCTGGCGATAACGAGTATTCAGCTTCAGTCCTCTCTCATGAAGTTGTTCAAAATTATTTCCTCTGTTAAGAAACCTGCGGAATCTAGGCTAAAAGCTCGCCAATATAAGCGATAATGAGCTGTAGATTAAAGCACAATCAGATCTCAATTTTTTGCATTTTAAGTATTGCCGAAGCTTGAGCCAATAGCCAATGATTACGAGTCTAAATCTTCTCTACTCTCAACAATCCGATTTATTTCCTATTCGGCAGCGCTTTCAAGCTCATCCATCCCAGCAAACACTGATTCAAGTTTTTTCTGGACGAGTTCGGCGATCACAAGTTGAGAGCATACTTATCGATTTAACAGAGGTGTTTCCCAATACGCCTATAGTCGGTACGACCACCGCAGGTGAAATTTGTGATGGTCAGGCATGGAATAATACTGTAGTCATTAATTTTTCTTTCTTTGAATCTACGGTTGTAAAATCATCAATCGTCAATTGCAACGGCGATCTTCAGTTGGCAGGTAAAACTCTTGCTCGTAATTTTGCTAATTCTCAGCCTCAAGCTTTGATCGTTTTTGGCTGTAGCATTAAAGATGGAAACAAAATTAATGCGACTCAATTACTAACTGCTCTAGCTGAGGCATTACCCAAAACCATCATTGCAGGTGGTCAAGCTGGAGACAATGGTAATGGGAAAATTACTTATGTATTTACTGAAAACGAGATTGTCGATTATGGTGCAGCAGCAGTTTCTCTGACGGGAGAACATTTAGTCGTCAACAACACCTTCAACCTGAGCTGGATTCCGATTGGTAAAAAGTTCAAGATTACTAAAGTAGTTGGACAGAGAGTTTATCGCATTGATGATCGTACACCACTAGAACTATATAATTATTATCTAGGGGCAGAAGTTGTTGACGAACTACCCTTGTCGGCTGCAGATTTTCCGTTAATGACCGAACGAGAAGGAATGACGATGGCGATTCATCCTCTTTTTGTCCATGACGATGGCTCTTTTGATTACATCTATTGCTTCGATTTAGGAGAACAGGTTCAGTTTGGATTTTGTCATTCTGGCTTACTGCAAACAGCAGCAGACAAAACTTTTGAAGAGTTAAAAAGAAAGCCGATGCAGACAGCTTTTATTTACTCTTGTGTTTCTCGCAAATGGATTCTCGGTCGAGACATCGATTTGGATATTGCGCCAATCGAGAAACTAGCATCGACTACTGGTTTTTTTGCTTACGGCGAATACTTTACCCGTACTCCAGGAAAATGTCTGCACTTCGGTCAAACAATGACGGTTTTAACCCTAGCCGAGACCAATGAAATTAAACAAACAAGCGAAAACAAAAAATCAAAGTCTTGGGTAGTCGAACAAGACTCAAAACAGCTAAAGACCTTACGAGTACTACATCGATTGGTAGAAACCTCTGCTAGAGAAACCGAGCTTGCCAATCAAAAACTGGCAGAGATGGCACATAAAGACGGTCTAACAGGGCTATTAAATCGTCGTTATTTTGACTGTCGATTTGCCGACGAATTTCAACTAGCTCGTCGAACTAAAGCGCCACTCTCGCTGATTATGATTGATGTGGATGAATTTAAGCTTTACAACGATACCTACGGTCACATTAAGGGTGATAGTTGCCTTTGTACTGTTGCTGATGTTCTCAGGCAAATTCCCCAAAGAGCCGAAGATGTTGTTTGTCGCTACGGTGGTGAAGAATTTATTTACATTCTTCCCAATACTGATTTTGAAGGAGCAATGAATTTGGCAGAGCAGATTAGGCGTGATTTTGACAAGATTGCTATTCCCCATGCAACTTCGAGAGTTGCCAATTATCTAACTGTTTCGATTGGTATACAAACAGCTACTCTACTGGATCGACAGATGACAGCCGAAAAACTTATCGAGCTCTGTGATCAACAACTATATCTCGCTAAGCAAAGCGGGCGTAATAGAGTTTGTGGCGCTCAAACAGCTTGACGAAGACTCGGTTAAATTGATGATCGCTGTTCATGTTTTAACTCGATAAAGATCTCATCTTTCAGCCAACATGCTGAATATATTTGATGATGCTAATGGTAATTGCGATCGCTTGATCGCCTTCTAGTGTATTAAGATTATTTACAATGTAATACTTGTTATACTCGTATAAAAGCTTGGCTTGGCAAAAAAATCTTTCTAGGCTCGATGCCTGGCTAAGAACAGGTTGTAATCAGGAATTAAAGCTTCTCAAATTAACTATTTCGTTATGGTCAGACAATCAAGCTAAATGAAACTAGCAAATCAAGCTAAAACTTTTTTCTACTGGGGTTGTTTAATTTTATTGTTGGGTAAGCTAGGCAGTCTAAGTAATCTTCAAAAACAATCCTATTGGCAAAATTCCCGACGAGTATTGACTAAGATATATCGCTACTGGAATTCTCCTCAAAATCCTGGGCAAAATCCCTTGGGCGATCGCAATTTTATCACCAGCATTCATGGTACTCAGCCGTTAGTGATGGAAGGAGGGGACCCCTATATTAGAGCTTTGATGCGAACCATAACCGCCAGCGAAGCCAACGTTAGCCGCCCCTATCATGTTATCTACGGTGGCAAAGAGGTTAAAGATCTGAGCCAGCATCCTCAGCTTTGCGTAACTATAGTGGCGGGGCCGAATACGGGCAACTGCACGACAGCAGCGGGGCGTTATCAAATGCTCGATTTTACCTGGGACAAAACAGCACAGCGGTATCATCCTCGCCCTTCTGGTTTCTGGCGCTGGAAAAGCTATAGTTTTGAGGCAGAATATCAGGATGCGGTCGTTCATGCTTGGTTGAGCGATTCTAGTGCTTGGCAGACAGATATTCCCCAGCTATTGCGGGAAGGAAAAATAACTCAGGTACTAAGGTTACTTTCTGGTACATGGACTAGTTTGGGGTATGGAATTGAAACCAATTCCATGAGCAATTATTTACCTCAGATTTATCACAACATGTTGCAAGAAGAGTTAGGTTAGGTAGAAATTGCTTAGCTCGACTTTATCCAATCAAGCAGCATAGATAGCAAGATCTCTCAAACGATTGAATAAAGGACGAGGGACTTTTATGATGTCAGCGGGATTAGAGGACATAGAAAAAGTGCTAGCCCATAGAAATCGGCGCACGAGAGCCAAGGCATCAGAAAAAGTAGGTAGAGATTTGACATACCAACTTTTTTGTCTAGCAGTCCAAGTAAAATCGGCTTGTAAATGATGAGCCAAAAGAGCGACTAAAGAAAATAGCCCTAAAATAATAGGAGTGGTACGTGCGATGCCTTCGGCTAGCTTCGCAATCGCTAAATCAGACCATTGACGTTGAGTTTCTAGACCCAAATGTCTTCTAATTTCCTCAAAGGTTACTTCCATCTGCCAACGACGTGTAAACCACTCTAAGATTTGCTGGGATTGATATTTGGGATTGGTACACAATAAAGCCTGAGTCTTAAATTTCCCCAAAGGTTCGCGGACTAAAACCCAACGAATAGGGCAGCGTATACGCGCAGATCGTCGCGCTTCGCAGCGACTAGAACGCATTCGCGTTCGCACAGGTAGTCCAGTATGATACCAAACAGCCGATCCTGTAGTAATTTCAACTTGGACGTTCTACTTCTCCATACCAACGCAAAAGCGTAATATTTGTCCACTCTGTATCAGTAGCAAGCATAACTTGGGACAAGTTTGGCAACCTTTTTCCTTTGAGACGGGGAGACCCATCGTACCTGAAATTCGCGGGGGAGCAGGCTCATAAAGAGCAGCATCTAATCGGAGACGAGTAATCATTGAAACAGAAGGAGTTTTACTGAGTACAGAAAGTAATTTGAGGCAAGCAAAACTGCTATCTCCCAAAATACTGTATCGTTGTTCGACCTCTTTTCTCTCAAAATGGATAAAGTCGAGATCAGAACTAATTCTTAAAACGTTTGTATTTATAGCAGTGATGCGTCGTTAATTTGTCTAGCAATTAGTTCTATAAAAGTAAAGCGATCGCTTTTACCACTCTTGCGATCGCAATTTCTAATTACTCAAAATGATTATAAAAAGAGATTCCATAACGACAGATATCTTTTGCATTCCCAATAAGCATGATTTGATTATTTACCTTTGCTATTGCTATTTTATAGCTACTCAATTGGCAACGACTTAATTGTCAAGTCTTCACTTTCACTGAAACAATCGCTCCCATTTCTAGCTCTTTATTAC
>JBCCNG010000401.1:0-4709 GCA_039025955.1 Cyanobacteria bacterium P01_C01_bin.72
CAATATCATCATTCCTATCACCGATTTATTTGGCGATCCTGATGATTCTGGCTTAATTTCTGATAGCAGTATCAATGTTGATGGAGATAATCAAGGAGTCCGAGAACTATACACCAGCAGACAAGACCTGTCTAATGGCACACGGCTGGACTTAGCAACCAATTACCTGGCTACTTTGATTAATGGCGGTAATGGTCGTCGTACTGCTACTCCCCAAGTAGCAATTATCATGACTGATGCCTTTAACTTTCAAATTACTGGCAATGGCGGCGGCAGTGCCTGGGTTAGTGCCGCTAATACTCTCAAAAATGCTGGCGCTGATGGAACATCAATTGTTTTAGTGTTAATCGATGCCGCCGCACAAGCCTATAACTCTTCATCCAATAATCCTGGAGATGTCAAAGATATCGTCGATCAAGTAGTCGGTAATGGTAGATTATTGATCGTTCCTTCCTATCTGGATGCGGCAGATGCCACCAAGGGCTATGTTGAGATCGTATCTCAAGCTATCTGTGACTCCACAACTCCCACCGCTTCTGACCCTGGACTACTGCTGGTTAAAAGAGTTACCGCCATCAATCCTGGTCAGCCAGATGAGACTCAGTTTAACGATTTTGTTGATGATCCTAATACCGACGACGACAATCATCCTCTGTGGCCCGATTCGGATGAAGACCCCAGCAGCAATACTAATTTGTTTTTACGAGGTGTACTTGACGGCGGCAGAGTCAAACCAGGTGACGAGGTAGAATACACGATCTATTTTCTCTCCAACGGTGATGAGGATGCCAGAGATGTCCAGATTTGTGATGTTGTGCCAGATCACTTAACCTATGTCAAAGATAGCTATGGACTGGAAATTGGCATTGCTTTAGGATTTGATCTGACCACGACTCAGACTGCTCCCAATCGTACTTTGACCAATTTGCGTAACGATGATGAAGGAGACTTCTATGGGGCGGGGACTGCACCTCCAGCTAATTTGTGTAAGAAAGTTGATGACGGTAATAATCTAGTGACGGTAGATGAAAATAACAACGATAATGGGGCAATTGTCGTTCAGCCATCATCCATATTACCTGCTGCTACTTCAGCAGGACAGCCTGCAAATTCCTATGGTTTTATTCGTTTTCGGGGCAAAGTTAAATAATTTAGTTGAATAATTCACAGAGGAAATTAATCAGAACGATGTTTATGGTTCGATGAAATCTGCGGCGTTGGCAGGAATCATGGTTAAATCGCCGCAGTCTTCAGGGTTGATCGCTGCCTGAATACTGTAGTCATAACCGACTTCGGGATGAAAATAAGAACTGTAGTAGAAAACATTGGCGATGGAGGCAAAGGGAACTGCGTCTTCATCCTCGATCGCATGACGGGCAATTATACAGGTACGTTGATTAGGAATTGTCTGTTTTACTAGTTCGTTTTTAATGTTGTCGGCTAAATATTGCTCCAAGGTTCTAAAATCTGGCAGGAGATAAAAGCTGCTAATTGTTGTCCAAACAAAGACCCAAAACGGCAGGTAGATTAAGCCAATATATTTAAACTGTAACCAGTTTTTAACTTGCTCCTGTAAAGCGGAAATCAGGCAGAGATTAAAAGATACTAAAGTAATCATCCAAAACATGAAATAGCGCAATTCATGAGATTGGGGAAAGTTTGCTGGAATGAGAGACACCAGCAGCATCGTGATTAAAGCCGTTGTGGCATTACGCGATTTGGCTGGAGGTGATTGGCGATTTAATAGCTGTTCCCTAATTGTTAAGCCCAGTAGCAGGAGAAAATTAAAGACAACATAAGCACCAAAAAACCCCCCTGCACGATCAAAATATTCTTCTTGTCCACCATTCCACTGATCGGCTGACCAATCGGGAGTATTGATTTCTAGGATAGATTGCAGCCATTTTTGCGGGCGATCTCCTTCGCTGAAGGTCTGTGGTGTAAGCTTATGATTGAGGACAATTCCCGCTACCTCAATTTTAATAGGATAGAAAGGATTACCATACAGCGCCACATTTTTCAGCGGCGTGGCAAAAATTAGTATGGACGCAAGCAAACTCAAAGGCACAGTCAACCAGAGGCGACGTTGACCAGGAGTACTGTGGTGGAAGTAAAGCCAAAGTAGTCTGATGACCGTGACCCAAAATAAGACAAACACTAAAGGCTGTAGCTGAGGCTTGGTATTAACGGCGATCGCCGCACCCATAAAGGCAATTAGTAGCTCATATTTACTCGGTAGGCGTGACTGACTAAAAAACCGATAGTTCATCAGCATCAGAATGGATACGCCAACATTCCCAGGCGGATCTACAAAAGAGCTACTAGCATGAGTTAAGACGGCGGGAATCGTCAGAATGGCGATCGCCGAAAGATATAGAGGAACGCGAAAAAAGCCCCGCAGCAGCCAGAAGTAAATAATTAAACTGAGATAGCCCACTAGGTTAGCCCCCTGGACTCTTCCCGTCAGCTTCCAGAGCAAACCCTGACAAAATTGTGCCAGCAAGGGAAAACCATCATAACGATATTCAATTAAATCCTCTGAGAGAAAAGACTCTGGGGAAATAATGCCCCAAATCCGCGCTGCAAAAGGTAAATGATACCAACCGACATCATAGTTATTGTCAACGTCGATAAATGCCTTCAAAAATATTAAGAGTAAAGCGACTAAAGCGATCGCCTTCAGAACTATGACTAATATTTGCGGCTGATGTTTCTGCACTTAAATTATCGGCGTTACTAAATCAAGGTACGATTTTATCATTTGGGACTGCAAATAAATGAACCCGACGCTCAATTTTTTGCTCTAGATCGAATGGTTGGGGTTCTAATTGATCATCCCATTGCACCCAGGTTTGATAGGAGTCGATGTCGATTAGATCCAATATTTCGGCTACAGAAGTATCGTAACGATCCAAGATTTCCGTGTGAATTTCAATTTCCAGCTTGGGACGAGTTTTTAAGATCTCGGTTGCCCCTTTTAAGACTTCCGTTTCGTAGCCTTCCACATCTATTTTGAGGAATGTCGGCATAATTGATTTAGCTGCGGCATAATCATCTAAAGTGATAATTTCCACCTCATTAGTTCCATAAATAAAGTTTTTTAACCAGCCAGAGGAAATAATATTAGCAGGAGTTACGGAAGCATTTGATTTATTAAATATTTTTAAATTACTAGGCTGACTTCCCAAGCCTTTTTCTTCAATAACTACGTTATTGATGTTATTTAACTTAATGTTTTTTTGGGCAATTTTGGCATTTTTACGATTAATTTCAAAGCTGACAATTTTTCCTGTTTCTTCTACCCAGTAGGCTAGCAGCATCGCCGTTAAACCGTGATGCGTGCCGCATTCAAAGACAATATCACCTGGACTGAGCATCTGCTTAATAAAACTAAACTCAGGATTTAATGACTCGATTTGATTTTTAGGTGCAGAATCGTACCATTCTTTGGCTTCTGTATCACCAATTACAAAATCAAAAGATATATCGGTAAATTGCTTTTTAATCGTGTATTCTTTAAGCTTTTGGTGTCGTAGAGCTTGAGTAATTCTTTTTAAGTTTTCTTTTAATTGCAGATTTGAAACTTGCATCACCATCATCTCCAATAAACTTAATTTAATGATAGTGAAAAAACAAAAATAGTTACTGAATTAATTGTTTACTTTTGGCTCTAGTGGTTGAAGATTGTCAGGAATGATGCGGCGATCGCCACAGGTATTGGAATCGAAAGCAGTTTGAATGGAGTAGTCGTAACCCATCTCAGGATGGAAATAAGAACTATAGATAAAGGCATATTTTAATGCCGCTACTGGTGCTTCTTGGACATCTTCTCCCATGTGCATCGCCACCAGACAGACTTTTTCCTGGGGTTTGATTTGTTCGAGATATGCCTGCTTGACGCCAAACTCGACATATTTGTCTTGGCTGATCAGAAATGACTTGACGTAAAAAGCGTTAGTTTTGACAATCACCATGGTTAAAAAACCAGCACAGATCAAGCCCATATACTTGGGCTGTAGCCATCTGCCCAACATCTGTTTGTTTTTGGGCAAAGATACAAGATATGAGTTGAGGGATACTAAACAGATCATCCAGTACATAAAGTATCTCAATTCATGAGACTGGGGGAAATTGAGGGGGACAAGGGACATGGCGATCGCCGTTAAGACTGCATACTTTGCCGTATTACTCTTTTCATTCGGCGGTAATGAGCGGTTTTGAATTATTTCTCTGGCTAAAAAGCCCAGCATCAGCAATAGATTGAAGACGACATATGCCCCAAAGAAACCACCACGACGATTACGTTCAACATCTGTACTCCACTGATCGGCAGTCCAACGTAAAGGCGCGTTAATCTCCAGTATGGACTTGAGCCAGTTTTGCTGACGGTTTCCTTCTTCGTAAGCTTCGGGGCTTAGTTTGTGATTGAGGACAATTCCCGCCACCTCGATTTTGATCGGATACAAAGGGTTGCCATAAAGCAGAGTGTTTTTGGCAGGAGTAGCAAAGATAATTAGGCTAGCTAACAAGGCGACAGGTACTATTTTGCCTAGCTGTTGCGGAGGTGTATGATGTCTCCAGAGTAACCAGCATAGTCTCGCCCCCGTAAAGAACAAGATGAAGAACATGAGGGGCTGTAGCTGGGTTTTGGTATTAGCGGCGATCGCTGCACCGAGAAAAGCGAGTAAAAGTTCTTTTTTGTCTGGTAA
>JBCCNG010000402.1:0-4688 GCA_039025955.1 Cyanobacteria bacterium P01_C01_bin.72
ATAGGCAATTTTTGCCACTAAAGTGCTATCTACTCCCCCAGAGTAGGCAATTAAAGCCCGTTCCATGCCCTGAAATAGACTCCTCAGCTGTTCTAGTTTCTCGCTCATTACCAGTCTGCTAACCAATTCTTGACTATCTTTATAATATACGTATGATGTGGATTAGCTTTGTTCTAGTTCTTAGTTCTGAGTTTTTAAGTAATTAAGGCTTTAACAAATGCGATCGCTCTGAAGACTGTTGATGAAAACGGGGAATGCTGAGGGTGAAGCAGGTACCCTGATCTAATTCGGAAGTGACGGTGATGTCTCCCTGATGCAGTAAAGCCAGCTTTCTCGATAGTGCTAAACCCAAACCAGTACTTTCTGGATGATTGCTGATTTGCGGAAAAGGGGCGAATAGCTTAGTTATATTGGCAGCCGAAATGCCCGAACCTGTATCGATAACGGCAAAATTGAGCCACTTTCCACTGTGTTTAACTTCTAAAGTAACATTGCCGCGCTCAGTAAACTTGACGGCATTACTGAGTAAATTAATCAAAATCTGCCTTAAACAACGGGAATCAGCCAGACAAAAATCAATGTCTTCTGCTAGATCCAGCTCTAACTCCAATCCTTTCTGTTCAGCTTTCTTTTCGAGGCAAAATAGGGCATTTTGGCACACTTCTCCTACCGCTAGTTTCTCCAGATCCAGAGTTTGCTTATTGGCATCGATCTTGGCAATATCAAGATAATTATTGACCAGATCCAGCATATATTGCCCCACGCTCATCATCGCGTTGACATATCGCATCTGTCGCTCATTTAAAGCGCCATAATACTGCTCGTGTAACATGCCCGCAAAACCCAACATGGAAGAAATTGGACTGCGTAATTCATGGTTGAGGTGTGCCAAATGCTCTTGTTTCGTCTGTTCTCCCTCAACCCAAGATTTGATCTCTAGCTCCAGTTGCTTAATCTTATCTTGTTGCTGTTGCCAACTAATATCCTGAGTTTTTGCCGTCTCCTGACTCAGTTCGACTACGGACTGGAGTTTCTGAAGCTCTAGCTGCTGCTGCTTGATCAGCGCTTGGTTACTAGCAAAGTCAAACAAAGATTTTTTCAAAACCAAGGGTAATTGGTAAAGCTTATGTCTGATAACATAACCATTGATACCCGATTGGATTAATTTTACCGCTGATTCATCACCCAAAACATCTGTAATCAGAATTAAAGGAGTATCAGGATATAAATGTCTCCACCACTGAAGCTGCTCAATCAAAGACTCCACAGCACTGCGATCGCTATTTCCTAGATAATCATAAAGAATAGCGGCGTATTTTTTGTCTGAGGGTTTTGGCTGTAAACTGGCTATATCGATGAAAACCTGAGACAAGCTAGTTTTTTCTGCCTGTAAACAGTCAGATATTCGCTGCAAATTTTCTGTCTGATTGGTAACAAGAAGCAGATTCATGTTGCTGAGTGCGGTTTTGGTATGTAGCTGTAAAATCGACCCAGAACTTTCTAACATAGTGACTGATATTGCTCAGATATATTACGTGAATTCAACAATTTTCGTCTCCATGATATCTATCAATTTTCAGGAATAATCTCAATCTTATATAAACTTTGATGTTGAACTGTTAATTGATGAAAAAATGATTGAGATTTGAGCAAAGTGAAGAATACCTAGAATATTTTCACAAAAAGCAAGCTATAAAACGGCTACGCCTTAGCTATAAAGCTATAAACTTAAGTGTTCTGCAAGAGCTTAAAGCCTTTTTGCTCAAATCATGAAGTAATCATTTGTCATTGCTCACAGGGAAACAAAAGTAGTTAACAATAGTTAAAGGCTAGTGGCGGCTATAGTAGCTACTGTATCAACATACCAAGTTTTTTTAGGCATTACTACTTATACTAAATCCAATTCTAAAAACCTACTTTTAAATAGAAGTTTGGAATGAGAGTAAAACCTACATGGGTTGAAAATGGGTCGCGGTAACGCGACGAAGGAGCTAATACATAATACATTGGTTGAACTATCACCTTTGCTTAGAAATCCTATAGGACTATGCTTTCTCTAGCTTCTGACTTTGTGCCTCCACACAATTTTTAAATTATGTATCTCAACAGGATTTGGTATTAAAACTCTTTTTGAGCGAACACCATCATGGAAATAATCAGCAGCAGTGCCGTGTAAATCAAGCCATACATAGCGTGACTCAATAGTTCGCCATAACTTGGTAACAAACCGTAAACTGCTTCATTTTTGAGATCTAGGCGGGAAAGATTGGGCAAAACTAAATACAGACTGGTAGTTAGACTTTCGATACTGGCGTTTTTACTCAGTTTGCCTAACTCAACCAAATCTTCGCTAAAGTGTCCCATCAAATAAACACCAAAGCTCAAGAGAGTCGCCAGAATTGAGCTAGTGAATACGCCAAATAAAATGGCGATCGCCGTAATTAGTGCTAGCTCCAGCAGTAGATAAACTCCTGCCATAACTAGTGCGGCGGTAGGATAGTCAATCTTAGAAAGACTCAACATTCCCAAATAGATTACCATCATGATCGCCACAGTTACTGCTAACACAGCAGTTAGTCCCAAATGTTTGCCCAGAATAAGCTCGGCGCGGCTAATGGGCTTAGGGATCAACATCAGCAAGGTACGTTTTTCAATCTCTTTATTGATCAACGCCGTCCCTACAAAAATAGCGATAATAACGCTTAGGATATTGATTGCTCCAATCCCAAGGTCTAATAAAATCTTTTCGTGAGTCCCTGCCGCAATCTCAGGAATAATCCTTTGGGCGAGGATCAGTAGTAGGGAAAAGAAGCCAATGAAATATAAAATGCGATCGCGAATAACCTCTTGAAAACCATTGTTGGCGATGGTAAAAACTCTGACTAAATTCATTGCTAGAAGAAATTGACCAAAATATTTCAGGGTTTACACCGTTATTATTCCCAGAAGAGATTTGGAAGTAACATGATCTTAGTTTTTGTCCGTGATCTCACCAACGACCTGAATAGGGTAACTTGTCACCAATGCCTAATCTCTGATCTCTAGTCCCCCTAACAAACAAATTAAAATATATCAAGATTAATTGAAACGACTATAGTTAATGCTCCATAATTCCTATTCTCCCCCCTGGTTTCTCAATAACGGCTTGCTGATGACACTCTATGTAGCGATGCGCTCTAGTCAAACTTGGCAAGAAACTCTAATTGAGCCTGAACTCCATTATCAAAAAGTAGTATTTAGCCAGGGAGAAGTACCTTTAGCTGGCTGGGTTGCTATTCCCGATCATCCCCGAGGAACAGTTGTGGCGACCTATGGCATCACGGGAACTCTCGAAAACCAGTGGTTTCTCAAGATTTTGGCTCGCAAAGCCTACGCTCAAAATTATGCCGTAGTGCTGTTTGACTGGCGCGCCCATGGAGAGTCAGCAAAATTGTCTCCCGTACTTTCTTCGGATGGGATCAACGAGGGCAAGGATTTCGTTAATATTGCAGCAGAAAGCAAAGGCTTGGGGTGTCCTGCGCCATTTTGGTTTACGGGTTATTCCTTGGGAGGACAGTTAGCTTTATGGGGCATCTACTATTCACAGTTTTTAGCCGTAGACGGTTTAGATCCCGCAGAAATAGCTGGGGGTGCTGTCATTTGTCCCAATCTAGATTCCAATCTTTCCCTACCGTATCTAGAGCAGCATCCTACAGGTAAGTATATCGAACAGGCGATCGCCAAAGAATTAAAGAAACTACTGGTCAAACTTCATCGCTATCACCCCGAAGATTTTGCTCCCGCTGTAATTGAGCAAGTCAACTCAATCTGGGGTTTTGACCATCATTTAGTTGTTCCCCGCCTCGAATTTGATTCCGTAGAAGCATACTATACAGCCAGTAGTCCATTTAAATTTCTGCACAAAATTGATAAGCCGACTCTAATCCTCTATGCCGAAGACGATCCCATGTTCGCCCCAGAAATTATTCCCAAATTAAAAACCGTCTGTCACCACAACGACTCTTTAGAGCTTATTTCTACTCCCGCAGGTGGTCATGTTGGCTATCTCAGTAGCCCAAGCTGTCAAACAGAAAATGGCGATCGCGACTGCTGGTGGGCGTGGAATCGCACTTTAGATTATTGGAATCAATTAAACAGTGAACATTGACGAGCGACCCCGCGTCGCCGAAAGGCGCAAGGGAATGCGCGAGTTTAAACATTGAACATTGAAAAGTTTTGTCTAGAAAAATGGGTAAAGCAATAATCAGTAATCAATTTTGGGGGGATCAGCTATACTCATTTTTTTACGTCCGCATTCTAATTGTGTATTATTATTGCTGAATGTATTTATATTGTTGCCAAATATAACTTCCGCTTTATAAAACACTTTCCAACTCTCTACCTGAACTGTTATGCAGACTATTCTTAGTCCCAACTCTAGTTTTATTACTAGTAATGATCGAGTTTTGCACGAAAAACTTAAGCGTCAACAGCCGTTAAAAGTAATTGCGTTAGGAGATAGTTTGACCTATGGCTATGGTGATTTTGTTGGCGGTGGCTGGGTAGAAAGATTGCGCCGAGAATGGATGTCTCCCCAAGTTGAGAGTTACTGGTGTTGGTTGAGAGTTATTGGTGTTGGTTGAGAGTTACTGGTGTTGGTTGAGTGTTACTGGTGTTGGTTGAGTGTTACTGGTGTTGGTTGAGAGTTA
>JBCCNG010000403.1:0-4682 GCA_039025955.1 Cyanobacteria bacterium P01_C01_bin.72
CTATTCAAACAAAACTCTTAGCATATCTTTATATTATGCAATGATTCTGTCCCACCCTCCGAGATTTATGATCTTAGAGGTAGTTATAAAGTGAGAAAATTAGGTTCAGAGTCAAGGACTAAGAGTTTAAAATTTACTTTTAAGATTTATTTATGCCGTCATCAACCACAGAGCAAACAACCATTCAGCAGCTTACCTGTCCCCAACTACCATTAGCCGTATATCGTGAGGTGGCGGCTCATCTACGCCAGGTAGTGGGCGTAAATACTACCCTAATCATGCGATCGCTCGAACATGATCCAGATGAAAAATTTGACTACTATCAGAGCCAGGTAGCTGCCCTCGAAATTACCTACAGCGAGAATTTTGCCGCAGCGGATGAGCCAAGAGTCTCAGAGATTTTAGACTATTACGCTCAACGATATGCCCCTTGGTCGATTAAGAGTTAATTGTTTAATTGTTTAGTGTTAGTTGGCAATTTCAATCATTAATTAAGCAGCGTGACTTTGAGCCATCTTTTTGATATCTTCTGGAGAGACACAACGACGTTCAGAACAGTAAGCCATAAGGCTGACACCGTTTAGCATTTGAATCGTGCTAACCCTAACCCGAAAATCATCTGTCAGAAACCAGCAGCGCTCTTGTCCCTGGTTATTATCATAATCGGTGTTAATAGTTAAAATACCGTCTTCCCCAAACCAGTAACGACTGATCACAGGTAAGCCGCTGACATAACCCTTGTCACGGATTAACTTGCCACTACGTCCTGTTGTATCATCGGGTACATCGATCAAAACTGCAGCATAGTTAGGGTTTGGCTCTTTCTCCTCCAGATTATCTTGCCAACTAAAGCTACCGCCTCCTCTAGCTAGGGATGGGTCAATTCCCTGCAACTCGCAGGCTTGCTTTACTCTGGGATCATCTACTTCAATTACCTTGACAATTAGATTCGATTCCCCCGACTCATCTCCTACCACATCAAAATGATGTACGCTACGCTCCGTATACCATTTTCCCTCGCTCTTGCGAAAGAACTCCATCATGTTGCTTGGCACATTCAAACGCATAAAACTACTACCTCTAAATACATCAATCAAAAAAATTATTTCAGAATTGGAATTAATTATCTCAGAATTAGCTTGAGACTAGTAGAGCTGACAAAAGATTAAAATAAGGACATTTACTATCGGATTGAGCGTTTGAGTAGTATTTTAGAAAAAATCAACAGTAAACTAGTTTTAGCTGATCAATCTTAGATCATTCAGCAGCATCGTGATTTATGACCTGATTTCATTAGCCACCCAAAAATAATGGCAATCAAAAGATCTTCCGACTCTGAACAAACTCCTAAGCAACCGCGTAAAATCACCACACCCCAGCGCAATTACGAAGTCACTCTTTTATCTCCCAAGGCAAATACTCAGGAGTCTGAAACCAACGAAGAGAAGATTCGCCCGCAAAAACTTGCTGACTACATTGGGCAAAAAAAACTCAAGGGAATTTTAAATATGGCGATCGCCGCTGCTAAAGGCAGAAAAGATCCCTTGGATCACTTATTGCTATATGGTCCTCCAGGTTTGGGTAAGACTACCATGTCCTTAATTCTAGCGGCGGAAATGGGGGTAGACTGCAAGATCACTTCCGCACCAGCCCTAGAACGTCCGCGAGATATTACTGGGCTACTGGTAGGTCTTAAACCAGGGGATATTATCTTTATCGACGAGATTCACCGTCTCAACCGCATGACCGAAGAATTGCTTTATCCCGCCATGGAAGACTTTCGCTTAGATGTGACCATTGGCAAGGGGCAGACTGCGAAAACCCGTAGTATTCCTCTCCCCCCCTTTACCCTGATCGGAGCAACCACCAAAGCTGGTGCGTTATCTTCCCCGTTACGCGATCGCTTTGGCATTATCCAACGGCTGCGCTTTTACGAACTTGATGAGTTGACCTCGATTGTCAAACGGACAGCAGAAATTCTTAAGGCGGCGATTACTGACGATGGAGCGAGTGAAATTGCCCGTCGTTCTCGGGGAACACCTCGTATTGCCAACCGTTTATTGAGGCGGGTGCGAGATTATGTCCAGGTAGAAAAAGCAGATACTATCACGGAAGAATTAGCCGCCACCGCCATGAGTCTTTTTGATGTAGATACCGAAGGTTTAGACTGGACGGATCGACTTGTGCTAAATACTATCATCGAGCAGTTTAATGGTGGCCCTGCGGGTTTAGAAGCGATCGCCGCCGCGACAGGAGAAGACCGTAAAACAATTGAAGAAGTGTACGAACCTTATTTGCTACAAAACGGCTATCTTAGTCGTACCCACCGAGGTAGGACAGTTACCGCTAAAACCTATCGTCATCTAGGTTATGAACCTAAGCAGCCAGAACAAATTCAAAGGGAATTATTTTAAATGTCTTTTGCTTGTTATCCATGTAGAACAGAAGATTATCTACTTTTATCTACCTAGTGGTTATTATTTCTACTAGTTTCGCAAACTTGATTTATTAATTTTTGATTTGAGCTAAAGCGTGTTGTTTAATTCTATCTGGACTAACTTTTTCGCTTAGCTCTTCAGGGTTTAATTTTCCTTCAAATGCTTCAAAGGATGCTTCTGTAATTGCGTGTTCGTAAGCTTCATCGACTATTTGCTGTAGCGTATCATTGTTAGCATAATAACCACCAGAGCGCCTTCTTTTGTTTGTCTTGTTGATATATTTAACGGAATTATAAATCGATCTATTCCAAGAGCTAGTGGTTCTCTGTTCTGCCTCTTGTTTAATTAGGTGAACTAAAAGAATAACTACATAGCTATAAATTTTGTTTAGTTTATCATCTACTGACATCTCTTCGAGTTCATTAACTATCAGTAAAGCGCCTTGATAATCTTGCTGTTCTATTTTTTTTCTTAGCTCTTGTAATTCATTCATCGTCCTAAATAAAGTTGTTGTGAGCTACATATATAGTCATTTTAATTAAGTAAACGGCGATCGCTTGTTAGATGTTGAAATAGGGCGATTGCATCACACAATTAATTCTCTATAAAAGTTCTAAAAAACTATCTAAATCAATTCTTGCCTGTTTGATAATTTTAGCCAATGTAGAGCGTTTGATTGGCTTATGAGCAGGAACTGTTATTTTTAAAGTTTCATTAGATAACTTTTTTTCAAGTCTAATATGACTTCCGCGTTGACGAACAACTATCCAACTATCTCTTTCTAAAGCAGCAATGACCTTCTTGTAGGAAAGACTAGGAACTTTGCTCATATAACCAATTCTCGAACAATCAAATCTTGGTTGGCTGTAATATCTGTTCCTACAGGCTCAAGATATAGTTCTATTGCTTCTTGAATGTTTTTCATAGCTTCATCAACACTATCTCCTTCACTAATGCAGCCAGGTAAAGCTGGAACATAAACTGTGTAGCCACCTTCTTCACTAGGTTCCAAGACAACTTGTAGTTTCATAGTTTGGTTTTATGTTTTTTGACAGATAGCTAGATATACGTTGATTGTAAACGGCGATCGCCTATTTGATGTTGAGATAGCAAGATTTAGAAATCCCCTTTAGCTTCAATTTCCTGCAACATCAAGATTGCCTTTCGGTAGATCGAAATTCTCACGTCACTGACTTCGACTCCCTCACCGAGTTTCTTAAGCAGCATAATTGCCAGTTCTCCGCCCAAATGTTCGCGGAATTCATCTAATCCAGCAAAGATAGTACCTTCCACTGCATCTGAACTCAGATTAACAGCTAGTTCAGGAGCATAAAGCAGAAATCCCAGCCGTTTTAAAGTAGAAATAATTTGCTCCCAAGCAGATTTACTCAACATCCCAATTAGATAAGCATAAGTACAATCTAGAGCCATACCAATCGCCACTGCTTCTCCATGACGCAAACGGTATTGAGTCATATGCTCTAATTTATGGGCTGACCAATGACCAAAATCGAGGGGACGAGATGAACCCATTTCAAAAGGATCGCCGTAGTTAGCAATATGATCCAGGTGTAGTTCACAGCACCGATAAATTAGCTGTTCCATTGCTGAACCATCTCTCTGAGCTAGCTTCTCGGCATTGTTACTGATAAACTCAAAAAAATCTTGATCCTTAATTAAAGCTACTTTTACCGCTTCAGCAATACCAGAACGCCAATCGCGATCGCTTAAGGTAGTAAGAAAATCAAAATCGTTGAGAACAGCAGCAGGGGGAGCAAAAGTACCCAAAAAGTTTTTCTTCCCGAAGGCATTTACGCCGTTTTTGACTCCTACACCCGAATCATTTTGTGCCAATACCGTTGTGGGAATCCGAATTAGCCGCACACCACGATGGGCTGTAGCCGCAGCATACCCCACCATATCTACCACCGCACCGCCACCAATTGCCAGAACATAGGAATGGCGACACAAACCAACCTGTTCAATTACAATTTGGATCTTGTTGATTAAGAGTGGATCATTTTTGGCGGCTTCTCCTCCAGGGAGAATAATTGGTTTAGCCGCTAAGTTAAGTTTGTCGGCGTAATGATTGGTATACGCCTCAATTTGACTAACTAGTTGCGGGTGCTGCTCCAATACTCCATCATCTATGGCGACGATAATCAGCTTTGGTTTGTCGGTAGCGCCAACAACCTGCGATAAGAGAGGATTATCGATGTTAAACAAGCCTCTAGTAAAGTGAAC
>JBCCNG010000404.1:0-4680 GCA_039025955.1 Cyanobacteria bacterium P01_C01_bin.72
AGAATAGATAACTTAGATCCTCTACACGGCAAAACAATTCATTTACCAACCACAATTGAACAGGTTGCAGTAGCCATACCCCAGGATCATACTCAGCAATCCAGCTATTGTCAGAAATGGCTCCAACTAGAAAAAATAGCCAGAACTAATATTGATTGCGCTCTAAAATCTCTCGATCAGCTATATGAAGGCAAGGTAGCCTGGCTACTGTCTCAGACTTTACCGTCAGGTACGCCAATTTTTTTCGCTAACAGTATGTCAGTAAGGTACGCAGAATACTTTTGGCAACCAAACCAAAGCCGAATAGCGCCCTACTTTAGTCGGGGGGCAAATGGCATTGATGGCACACTTTCTACCGCTTTGGGTATAGCTTACCAAGATCGAGCAGTCCTGCTCACAGGAGATTTGGCACTGTTGCACGACACCAATGGTTTTTTGCTGACTCAACAATTTCAGGGGCATCTAACTATTATTGTGATTAACAACAACGGCGGCGGCATTTTTGAACTTTTACCCATCGCTAATTTTCCGTCGTTTGAGACCTATTTTGCCATGCCGCAAACCGTTAAGCTCTCCCAACTCTGTGCCGCCTACAGCATTGAGCATCTACAGATTGATTCTTGGCAGCAGCTAACTAATCTAACTAAACATCTACCTTCTAGGGGAATCAGAGTTCTGGAAGTAATTTGCGATCGCCATGCAGATGCTCTGTGGTTAAAAGAAAATCTGCCTTCATTTGGCAATTCTTAAGTAACTTGAGAACGAAATAACCATTTTTAACTTGATCTTGCCTCTTGTAGATAATTACACCATTTAGCAGCAAGAGAAACATCGGTAAAGGGAATCCGAATCGAGCGCTCTTTTAAAGCAAATTCCAGGCTAGCTTTCCCTTTCTCGGCAAAATCTTCAATATTTTTCTGGTCGAGATTGATCAGGCGATCGCCTACTAATAACTTAATCTCTTTAACTTGCTCCAAAGAAAAACTTTCAAGCTCGACCATCCCTTTGCGAGTTGGTTTTCCCCAAGTAATTTGCTCTCCTTTTCTGCCCAATACGGCATAGATATCAAACTTCGCATTATCAAAATCTTCAGCCCAAACCTTATAAGCCTCTAACTTTTGATATTCATTCCAGCCACTCCCCGCAAGCCAGAAAAACGCTACCAGTAAAGGTAGCCATAATAATCCTCGTTCCATACTTTGGCTGCTCTCAATTTATAATCTAGATATTTAGCTATTAGCTATCAGCTATCAGCTTTTAGCCGTTCGTGACAAGCTACCCTAAAGGGTACATCTGATGCGACAAAGGCGTAAGTTTGCCGCAAGCAGCTTCGCATAAAGTCGTTTGTTGCTTGTCAAGAATGTTTATTACTCATTACTCATTACTTCCACTTAGCATTCTAGTCCCCTGTAACCTCGATAATTCCTCCCCCCAAAACCATTTCGCCGCTGTACAAAACTGCGGCTTGTCCTGGAGTTACCCCAAACTGATGCTCCTCGAATACAATCTTAATCCGAGAATTTCCTAAAGGAATGATTTGGGCTGGCACAGAAGAAGAACGATAGCGAATCTTAACTTCTGCCTGAATTGGTGCAGTAGGTTCGGGAATAGAAACCCAATTCATCCTGGCTGCGGTACATTCTAAGCGTCCTCCCGCACGGCGATCTCCAACTACCACACGATTCATCACTGCATCTAGTTTGACCACATAAAGCGGCTCTGGTGCAGCAATACCCAAGCCTCGACGTTGCCCAATAGTATAGTGATGGATACCTGTATGTTGACCTAAGACATTACCTGCCAGATCAACGATATCTCCTTCTTTCTGATTGATATAGCGGTCTAAAAACGTCTGCATCGAGCCATGAGCCTCTACCAAGCATAAATCCTGGCTTTCTGGCTTTTCTGCGGTTGCCAAGCCAAATTCAGTCGCAATGCGCCGAGTTTCTTCTTTGGTTTGATTTCCCAGAGGAAAAACCGCAGCCGCTAACAGATCCTGGGTCAGATCGTAGAGGAAGTAAGATTGATCCTTATTACGATCTACGGCTCTTAATAGCTGATAGCGATCGCTCTGCTCGTCATAGTGAATTCGGGCGTAATGCCCCGTGGCGATTTTGTCTGTTTCCAGCTCTTTTTGAGCATAGTTCAACATGGGGGAAAACTTGACGGTGCGGTTGCACTGGGAACAGGGAAGAGGCGTTACTCCTGCTTCATAGCCGTTTACTACATAATCAATAATGTGTTCTTGAAAGACATCTCGACTGTCCACAATATGATGGGGAATTGCCAACTCTTCGCATAGTCGGGCAGCATCCACCATCCCTTCAGAACAGCACTGTCCTTTACCCTTCATTAACCAGAGAGTAAGACCAATAACTTCATAACCTTGATGATGTAGGGTAGCAGCAGCAACAGAACTGTCTACGCCACCAGATAAGCCGACAACGACCTTATTCATGGAACTAATTCGCGAAATTTAACGTTGATAAAAATAGGGGATACTGAGGAAATCACTAGCGTTAGCCTGCTCGCGGATCGAGATCACACCTTACTTGATCTAAATCACTTACACTATCGTTCATATACCCTAGCTTATTTTACCGACTTAGGGACAGTAGTGAGAGTAAGCTGTTTGGCGTAAATTATTACTTATTATTAATTTCTGAATGCGATTATAGTCTCTTCAGTCGTGACTCCACTAGACAAAAATAAGGCTTCGTACTAATAATAAAAAGAGGGTAAATTAAACCGTTATTTTATATCAATATCCCACAATAATTATTTCTAACTATCTTAAAGTTCTTTCTATCTCATGAATATGAATTGCTATCAATATTCCTGCCTATCATTCGCCACAGTTATTATCAGTTTACATAGTGCGATCGCTCCTAGCTCGGCAGAAATACTCGCTCCTCAACAGGTAAATGCAGCTAGCAGCCCAGTATATGTAACGAGAAATAACCGTCAAGAATACACTTTTAAAGCGCCAGGAAACAAGACTCTGAGCAACAGCGGCGACCTAACGGCAGTTCCAGGTTACAAGGTAGAAGTCTACGGTAGTGCGAAAGAACTATTGCTAGAGGTGAGAGATATTGAGCCAAAGGCTTTTGTTAGAGGCAATATTATTCAGGTTGGCATATTCAGCCAGCAAAATAACGCCGAAGATTTGGTGCGTCAGCTAACGAGTCAAGGATTTTGGGCGAGAATAGTTACTCAATGATTTTACATATTTAACTTGAATTATTAGGTAGTCCTAAAGGATTACTAAACAAAGGCGATGGTCAGCCGCATGTATTAGCTCCTTCGTCGCGTCACCGCTTCGTATATGGGTAGTAGGGATTGGTGACAAGTTAAGAGGATATCTGAAAAGTTATTTATGTTGCCAAACGTCTCAGCATAATCCGAATCATAGCAACTCGGTCAGATTAGTGCGATGTGACGTTGCCATTGCTTCCTCTACCTGTCTTTTTTTGCGATTGACAGAACTCAATGTAGCAGGAGTTTTTTTCACTGAAGCGATCGCATTTATTTTGACTTTTCAGACATCCTCTTATGAAGATTTAGATTCAGCGATTGCATTCGCTTATTCTCAAGTGTCCTTAAAAGATATTCGTAACTGGTTTGTGACGCGAAGCTAATCATTTAGGGCTCATTCCTATTACCGTATCTCACCATTTTGAGAAAGGCTATATTTCGTTTTCCTCACAGGAAAGTCTTTGACTGCCTTACTGAATCGCAGCTATAGTCCTCAGTGGGCATAATATTTGGGATGTCTGAAGGCATAGAAGAGTAATTACCTACCAGAGAAGTTAACAGAACCAAATCTTTTTCATAAGAGCAGCTCCCTCGACTACCAGTTCCTCTTGGTGTTTCCGGAGTACCATAATCTGGTGGTTCAGTAGCTTCATTGTCAGAGACAAAAATAATATCTTTAGTATTTTGAATGTGATAGTTGGTATCAGCCTGAGCAAATAATCTTAAATTTAAATTGCTCCAGGTTAGAGAACTAAAACCCAACAAAAGAGTGAGCTTAACCTTGATTAACTTCTCATTTTTGATATTCATTATTACAACCTTATTATCTAATAGATATATTCGGCATGAGTATATATCTAACATATAGAAGGAAAGATCTAGTAAATATATTCGAGTAACAAATGTAACAGTCCTATTTGATTTTTGAAATTACATTGATTAGTTTTTAAGTAGTAGGCAGTAGAGTATAACTAGAAATGCTTGTTTTTATAATTTAAAAATAAATATCAAAAACAAGATAATTTTTCGAGAATAGTTTTATTTATTAATTCCGATTAATTTTTGACAATCGATGTAAATATTGTTTAACTGCGATGAGATATTTTATATTGATAAATCTGAAGAGTACTGCCAACCAAGATAATAACCAGAGTCGAAGGAAGTAGGGGAACCCATCCGCCCATAGTAGATAACAATATCCAACCACCACCAAAAACTATGAAGATCATCAAGCTCAAACCAGTAATGATTTGCCAACCCGATCGCCCGTAGTAGAAAATGACCCCGCTAGCTAAAGACCAACTAAGAATCCAGATCGCTTCTTCAACTTGAGAAAGAGACCATAGTAAAGGTCGATCATCTAAAACAGCACTGATAATTTGACTAGTCATATGTGCCTGAATTTCCACTCCTGCTAGGGAATCA
>JBCCNG010000405.1:0-4677 GCA_039025955.1 Cyanobacteria bacterium P01_C01_bin.72
AGGATTTTACCGTCTTCGACTATGCCATCATGACCGTAGGTAGAAAAAGGATCGAGTGCTACATCGGTAATAACGGTAATTTCGGGAATTTCTTGTTTAATTGCTTTAACTGTACGCTGTACTAGACCATCAGGATTATAGCTTTCTGTGCCTGCGTTATCTTTCTTGTCGTTAGAAATCAGAGGAAATAGTGCGATCGCATTTATCCCTAAATTAGCAGCATCGGCTATTTCTTTCAGCAGTAAATCGAGAGAATAACGATAAATTCCCGGCATTGAAGTAATTTCTTCTTGCCGATCTTCCCCTTCCATGACAAACACAGGATAGATTAAATCGTTAACAGTTAATTCTGTTTCCCGCACCATACGACGCAAAGATGGAGTACGACGGAGGCGACGAGGGCGATTGGTTAAATGTTGATTGCTAGAAGCCATAAGGTCTGATTGCGAAGCTAGCGGTCGGCATTCCACAATTCTAAAGATAAAAATTGATCAGGCCGATTTTACAATTGATGATTGTTATCACACTAAAAATATAGCAGGTTATAGACAACCTGCTGCGATCAAGGCTAAGACTAAAAATTAAGAACGATTAAGGGGATAAAGTCCAATATATCTGAACAGTTGTTCATATGTTATGATAAACGAAGTCTGAATTATTGTTCACAAGTCAACTATTTTACTTAAGGAAGAAAATTATCATGACAACTGCCACTGTTACCCAAATGAAATGTGCCTGTACTCCCTGTTTATGTGTTGTTAGCATAGACGATGCTATTACCAAAGAAGGTAAGTATTACTGCTCTGATGCTTGTGCCACAAATCATTCAGAAGGTGCGAGTTGTTGCCAGGCTAGCTGCGAATGTAATGCTTAAACTTGGCTTGGCTTCACCCTAATTGAATGAATCAAAAGTTATCGAACAACGTTCTTCCTGTACAGTAAGTTAAGCTAGGAAGGACGTTTAATTTGTCTCATCCAAATGTTCGGCGACAGATTGGTAAAGTTCTAAAACATGATGATCTTCAAGACGATAAAAAACCCTTCGTCCTCTTTTTTGATAACTGACCAATCGCATTGCCCTTAAAGTGCGTAATTGATGAGAAACAGCAGACTCACTCATATCTAGGGTAGCTGCTAGATCGCAGACGCATAATTCCTCTCGTGCCAGTATGGAAAGAATACGCAAGCGATTAGGATCTCCCAGTAAACTAAAAAACTCTGCCATACGTTGCGCTTTCGACAGGCTTAGAGTTTGCTGGGTTAACTCTGACAAATGCTCATTTTCTAGAGGATGGGGAGGATAACAAGTTAAATCATCTTGACTCTTTTGAGAAGTGGCAAGATTTTTCGGCAGTGAAGTGGCAGAATCCATTTAATTAACTGTTGAAAATACTTTCATATATTCACAATTATACTTCCTAATCTCTGCTGTTATTTTCAATTCGCGTAAAAGAAAAATGTTGAGTATTAGAAATCATAACAGGCGATCGCTCTTACTAATTTAGATTCTGACCTGTACTAAAAAATCCCAATTATCCCTATTGCAACATCAAAGCTACTTGTTTGGCGAAAAAAAAGCAGGCTGACAATAGCCTGCTGCTGCGAACTCTAAAAATCAAAATTCAAAAATAGTGCGGACAGTACCCACATAAAGAGTGTCGTTGTCGCTATTATTTTCAGGATTGATGACTGCAAAAAATCCAGGATTAATAGCAATATTGTCGTTGAGTTGATAGCGATACTGTGCCTCGATATGCCAAGCACCATCATCATCTTCCGCTCCGCTATCATTACTGCTGACTCTTGGTGGTTGACCAAAAATAATTCCCCCCAAACTACCTTCAGCAAAGAGATCGGGAAAAGCTAAAGTCACTGCCCAGTTGAAGATAGTTGCATCATCACCAGCATTAACGACAATACCTTCATTATCCCCATCCGTTTGGGCATTAGCAAAACTCACGCCACCCCAGGCAGAAACACTTATGCGATCGCTAATTTGATATTTTCCTTGCAAACCGATGTGATCCGCCGTGGTAGGAGTCTCGTCTCCAAAAGGAGCATTTGCCGTTTCGCTTCCTGTCTCCCCTGAAACTACCAGTTCATCTGCTACATAGTAACCCCTGACGTAGTTTAAGCCAAAGCCCAAATTATCGGTTGGTTCTATACTAAGCTGGGCGATCGCAGCAAAGCTACCGTTAAACAAACCCGCACCTTCTAGAGGTTCGCTAGCACGAGGAGCAAGATAACCCGCAGAAAGGGCGATCGCCTCACTGAAACTGTAATTCACGGTTGCGCCTGTACCTTCTAGACCTTGATAGTAAATCGGATTAAAACGTCCAAATCGAGATATTGCTCCAGTTAATTCTTCCGAAAAGAATTCGTTATAGTTAGCAAAATTTTCGTTAAACTCCCCACCAACTGCATCAATCACAAAAGAAAGCTTTCCTTCGGCTGCACCGTGGAGGTGTTCAGAATGTCCGCCGTGTGCTTCTTTGTCCTTATCGTGTCCGTGAGAGTCATGTCCATGGTCGCTATGTCCATGGTCACTATGTCCGTGTCCCGAATGGTCTGATTTCCCTGATTCTCCAAAAGCAAAAGTATAGTAAAGTTTGCCAATTCGTACCGAACCATCAGTACCTTCATCAAAAGCGGTACGAGTCATACCCGTCCCCGTCACATTAGGATCGTCTTCCTCTTCTCCCGAACCAAAAGGAACTGTATTTAGAGCATCCAAACGTACTTTTAACAGATCTTTGCCCGTAAAGCTGCTATTAAAACTCAAGCGAGAACGAAAATTAAATACGGTGACGCTATCCAGATCCCCGCTATCATCAGCTTTTTCGTCACCAAAAACTTGACTGAGGGCAAAACTAGCTTCTCCACCTAACTTGGTAGTAGTCGAAAACTGGCTATCTTCTAAAACGGCTGTTCTGCTTTCTAATTCATCAACTCGTCCGCCAACACTGGCTAATTCTGCCTCGAACTCTTGGGATAGACGATTAGCTGTCGCCAAATCTTCTGATGATACGGTCTCAGATGAGGCAATTAATCGTTCAATTTGATTTAGACAAGAATTTAAACCTGCGGCAAATTCATAGCGAGATAAAGGCTGGTTGCCACGATAAGTTTGGTTGGGAAAACCTGAAATACAGCCATAGCGATCTACTAAAGAACGCAATGCTTCGTAAGCCCAATCCGCAGGGGAAACATCCCGCAATTGATTTACATTCGTAATCTGATTTAAGTCTGCACTATACAATTCAACAGTTTGGGCTGATACTTCAGTCTGTGTCATCAAAGCAGCCAAAAAGAGAGGGCTTGATACACAAACTCTCCACAGTTTATTTTTCATTTTCCTCACACCTTACACCTTGATATCTAGTCAATCATAATGATAATCATTATCATATACTAAGAGAGATAATCATTATCATACTTTTTCGCAAGTGCAATTACCCGAATATATAGACCTAGCGATTGTTGGCGCAGGCGTTCAGGCTCTTACTTTAACTACCCACCTATTACAAAAAAGCGCGAAGCACTATCGGAAATTTTTAGTTTTCGATCCTAGTCAGACTTGGATGAGTCAATGGCAGCAACAATTTGCAGCACAACAAATTCCTTATTTGCGATCGCCTGCCGTCCATCATCCCGATCCCAATCCCCATCAACTAAGATCCTTTGCGGAAAATAGACATAGTGAACTGTTTCACCCCTATGACAGACCAGGAACAAAGCTATTCAATGATTTCTGTGCTGAAGTAATTCAACGTTGGAAGTTAGCGGATAAGGTTTATCCTGCCCAAGTAATCCAAATCATACCAATTAAACCAGCTTCTGGTTCTCGATTCCAATTAGTTTTAAATACGGGAGAAACAATTGTTGCTCGCAGAGTAGTATTAGCAACGGGAAGTGGTAAAGTACAGCTGCCTAATTGGGTAGAAAGCATCACCTCAGACTACCCCTCAGATCGATTATGTCATTCACAACGGGTAAATTTGAACCAACTTAACCTAACAGGAGAAAAAATTCTAATTGTTGGTGGAGGCTTGACTAGCGGACATTTAGCTAAAGGTGCGATCAATCTGGGTGCGACTGTTACTCTAATGACTAGAAAACAGTTACAAAAAAAGATTTTTGATGCTGATCCTGGTTGGTTAGGACCAAAATATCTCAAAGACTTTCACGCCGAAACCGATTGGGATGAGCGTTATCAGCAGATACAGCAAGCTCGTAATGGCGGTTCGATGACTCCCGACATGATGCGACAATTAAGCCAAGCCGACAAAGAAGGGAAGTTACAGATTGATGAATGCTGTCAAGTCAGCGACGCACAGTGGCAGGATAATATCTGGCAGGTTCTTTGTCAAAATGGAAACAAACAGCAGTTTAACCGCATCTGGTTAGCTACTGGTACGAAATTCGATGTTACCGAGCATCCCTTATTACAAAAAGTACTTGAGGTTTATCCCACAGAAATAGTTAACGGTTTGCCCGTACTAGACGAACACTTACGTCTGCCCAAGTCCAATCTGTTTATTATGGGTGGTTTGGCTGCGTTACGAATTGGTCCTGTGGCACGCAATATTGGCGGGGGAAAAATGGCTTGTCAACGTATCGTGCCAGCAATTGTTAAACCTAGTTTAGCGATCGGTTGATTTTGCTGATTGTCTGAAA
>JBCCNG010000406.1:0-4663 GCA_039025955.1 Cyanobacteria bacterium P01_C01_bin.72
CCCAACTGGAATTAAAGTTACAGATCGACAACTCAATGACATTGCTATTGAGCGAAACAGTTTTCATGGCGAATGGAACTATGTTATCAAACCTCAAATTGCCATCTAATTGTTCAAGTTATTTTTACATTATTCCTAACTTCCATCTTCTGTCTTTTCCTTACTTTTTCCTAATTCACATCAGGCGCTCAGTATGAAATGAAGATCATATTCTACTTTACTGAATCCAGCCTAAAGCCACTGCTATCAGAATCAAGACTCCGAATCCTAATCTGTACCAAACGAACACCCAGGTACTTCTTCTCTTAAGGAATTCTAGCAGCCAGGCGATCGCCAGATAGGAAAAAACGGCTGATGATATTAGTCCGCCAGCTAGAGGTGCTAGGGCAAAACTTGTTCCTACTTCAGGACTCAGCAACTCCTTTAATTCCACTAAACCCGACAGTAAAATTGCGGGAATGCCTAACAAGAAAGAAAATCTAGCCGCAGTCGAGCGTTCAAGATTGTTAAATAAGCCAGCGGTCATGGTAGAACCTGAGCGAGATACTCCAGGGATAATTGCCAAAGCCTGAGCTAAACCGACAACAATACCGTCTTTAACTGTTAAATCCTTAAAATCACGCTTTTGACTGCCAATACTTTCTGCTAAAGCCAACATTAATGCCATGACGATGGAAACAATGGCAATCGAAGGCATACTTCTCAAGGTGTTTTCATAAAATGCAGGGTCAAAAATCTTCAGCATTAAGCCCAAAACCAGAATCGGAATTGTTCCCACCGCAATACCTACTGCCAACCAAAAATCCTGGGAATCATAGTCAGAGGAACGGACAGCCTGAATCATACCTTGAGTAATTTGGGTTAGATCCGACCAGAAATAAGACAGCACTGCGGCGACGCTACCAAGCTGAATTACAGCAATAAAAGATACCCCAGGATCACCCCAGCCAAAAAACACGGGAACGGCTTTTAAATGGGCTGTACTGCTAATGGGAATAAATTCTGTTGCTCCCTGAACGAAACCTAAGACAATCGCCTGAAACAAATTTATCTGGACTGCTTCTGGGGCGATTTCGGGAGTTTGCGCCAGCAAGTTTGGCGATGTAGCGAATGCCTGATGACCTAGCTGATGAAAAATAAAGCTAAATATAAGACCAAAGCCTAGAAAATAAAATAAGCTTGTATACTTTTTAGTCTGATCAGACATAGTATATTAATTCCAAATCTAAAACATTTGTTAAGTCTTAAGTTTATCTGGGAATCCGTCAGAACCCAAGGGCTGGCAGATAAAATTGGCAGACAAGTTTAGATAAGATGGAGATAGTCAGTACACTTAGAAACTACTAATAGTCACAGTATTAATTTATTAGATGTATGAGTTATGCAACCTCTTCCGCTAGAGCCGAAATTAATGAACTGCGTCGTTTGAAAACCCTTTTACCCCCAGAACTTCAAAGCTGGGTAATTGTTGAAGGTTCTACCGAAGTTAACCCACCTCTAGTGCGTAGTGAGGAAATTGGGAAAGATGAAATTGAGATTCAAATTGATTTGGCTAAATGGGATAGTTTGGCGATCGATCAGCGTAACCTCCTATTTTGGCACGAAGTAGCACGAGTTCAAAATGACACTATTCCCAAGGAAGGTTGGGAAATGGCAGCTTTAGCCATTGGTCTTGGCGGTGCTGTGGGGGAATTGTGGGTACAGGATGGTTTATTGCTGTTGTTAGCTTTATCCCTGTGCGGTATTTCTGGTTATCGACTCTGGCAAAAAAATAGCAGCGAGAAAACTATTACCGAAGCAATTGAAGCTGATGAAAAAGCGATCGCCCTAGCCACTCGCTTTGGCTACTCTTTGCCCAATGCTTATAAGAGTCTTGCCAGTGCTTTAAGAAGTCTGATCGAAATGACTCCTAGCCGTCGGAAGCGGAAGAAATACGAAGAAAGACTACAGGCTTTACGCCGAAGCGCTTCGAGAGATCAGGCAAAAACGAGAGAAGGCAGAGAACCTATTGGTAGAAGAGATAACCGTCTCTAAGGAAAATGCTTTGTGTGAGCTTATTTTCTGGTTTTGTCCCTTTTTGATAACCACATCACTTATCATTGGCTGGAATTAATGTTAAATTAAGTTAACAAAAATAAACAGATGCCGATGTTTTTGAGTATTTGGGTATGTTGATGTTATGTTTCTCAGGATTGCCAAAAATCGTTTAATTCAATTTTCTGGTTCAAAATGAGTGATTTTAAGGGCGAGTTCACATTAATGAATAAAAGTCATTTTTTAGTACTTTTACTACTTAGAGTACAGTTCGATTTTGCCGATAACTAAAATTAAGGATTAATGATTGACGAGACACCAGAAATCTTGTTTCCCCTCTCTTCTATTGAGAAAAGTCCAGTAGTGGAGATTCCTGAACGCCTGACAGTTTTAGAGGCATTGGTCTTCAAACAAACTGTGGGTAAGCTGCTGCAACAAGATATTCCTCATCATCAGATACTTCTTGATTTTAGTAAAACTAGGTTTATCGATAGCAGCGGTATTGGGGCGCTGATCGCCAATTTTAAGTCAGCCCAAGCTAGCAATATTGAATTGATCTTAGAGTCGGTACAGCCCCCCGTTATGGCAACCTTGTCTATGACTGGGCTATCCGATATTTTGAGCATTAAATCTTCGGAGAAATGGTCGCTTAAAGAATCTCCAGAAACCCATCCTTCTGTGAGATCAATAGTTAAGCGACTGATCGACATAGTCGGCGCAATTGTCGGTTTGGCAATTACGGGTATGATCTTTATTCCCATTGCGATCGCCATTAAAACCAGTAGTAAAGGGTCGATTTTGTTTGATCAAACTCGCTGCGGCTGGATGGGTCGTAAGTTTCAAATTTGGAAGTTTCGCTCGATGTATGCTAACGCTGAAGCGATGAAAAAGCAGATCGAGAATCAGGCTAGCGGCGCATTTTTCAAAAATGACAACGATCCGCGCATTACTCCCATTGGTAGTTTTTTACGTCGCACTAGTTTGGATGAGTTTCCTCAATTTTGGAATGTTCTTAAGGGAGATATGAGTCTGGTGGGGACACGTCCACCAACCCCTGAAGAAGTAGAAACCTATCAAATTCCTGAATGGCAAAGACTCAATGTCAAACCAGGGATGACGGGAGAATGGCAGGTGCATGGTCGTTCTCAGGTGCGGGATTTTGAGGATGTAATCAAGCTAGACTTGCGATATCAGCGTAACTGGAGTTTAAGCTACGACATCAAGCTAATTATCAAAACTGTAATGATTATTTTCAGTAAAGACAATGGTGCAGTTTAGATAGTAAAGGGCATGGGAACGCAACCGTAATCGAGAAGTGTCTTACAATATAATCGGGCATTGCACGAAATAAAAGATTTTTAATGAGCCAGCCAGCAGAAATTACCGTCGCCATAGTCGGTGATGTTCACGATCAATGGTCAGAAGCAGACAGCCTGGCATTACAGCATTTAGGGGTAGATTTAGCCCTGTTTGTGGGTGATTTTGGCAATGAAGCAGTGGAAGTAGTACGTCAGATTGCTGCTGTTCCCACTGCTAAAGCGGTAATTATGGGTAATCATGATGCTTGGTATAGTGCATCATCCTGGGGCAGACAAAAAGCACCCTACGACCATAATTTAGAAGATAGAGTACAGCAGCAGCTAGATTTATTAGGGGAGACTCACGTGGGCTTTAGCAAGCTAGATTTTCCTCAACTAAATCTATCTGTTGTTGGTAGCCGTCCTTTTAGCTGGGGTGGAACAACCTGGCGCAACAGCGAGTTTTACCGCGATCGCTATAATATCAATAATTTTGCCGAATCAACCGCCCAAATAGTCAACTCAGCCCATGATGCTGCCCATAAAACCCTGATTTTTATTGCTCATAATGGTCCTATTGGTTTGGGTAGCAGTACCGAATCAATTTGTGGTCGCGACTGGAAAAAAGAGGGAGGAGATTACGGGGATCCTGACTTAGCTAAAGCGATCACCCAGGTAAAGCAGTCAGATAAGTCGATACCCCTAGTAACTTTTGGACACATGCACCATGAGCTAAAAATTCCTCGTGGCAAACGCCGTAAAATTGTCGAAGTGAGAGACGAAACTGTCTATCTCAACGCCGCCTGCGTACCCCGCGTAATCAAATCGACCGTAGGGGCAAAACGCAGCTTTTCCCTCGCCACCCTACGTGAAGATGTAGTGCAAACAATATCTTTAGTCTGGCTCGATCATAATTTTGCGATTGAATCAGAAGAGATACTTTATCAATCAACAATTAACAATTAACAATCATGACAAGCTAGGGGTCTACGATGTTTGTCAACTAGTTTTTGGTCGTTAGTCGTTAGTCGTTAGTCGTTAGTTTTTAGGTTATTTTCACGAATTAAGAAAAGAGATTAATTCAAAAGACCATAGTTTCGTAAGCTGTTAATCATTTAAATTGCATATTTTAACCCACATTCCGCTGTTAGCATCGTCATAAAAAGAATTAAGAATCTGGTGTAGGAAGAAGATAATAGCGACGACAATACTCGCTGAAAAACTTTAAGATATGCCGTCGCTCGTCGGTCAAATTAACAACCTGTTGAACACCTTGGTAAACGACGAGATGAACTGCCATGAAACATTGAAATACCCAACGAAGTGTAGGG
>JBCCNG010000407.1:0-4654 GCA_039025955.1 Cyanobacteria bacterium P01_C01_bin.72
ATGCTGAACCCCTCTACATAAAAGCTCTAGAACTTTATAAACGAATCTTGGGAGAGGAACATCCAAATGTAGCCAACAGTCTCAATAATCTGGCTCTACTCTACTCATTTCAGGGAAAATACGATGATGCTGAACCCCTCTACATAAAAGCTCTCCAGCTTCGTCAAAAACTCTTAGGAGAGGAGCATCCCGATATGGCACAAAGTATCCATAATCTGGCAGGACTCTACTCATCTCAAGGAAGATATGAGGATGCCGAACCCCTCTACATAAAAGCTCTTGAACTTCGTCAAAAACTCTTGGGAGAGGAGCATCCCGAAGTGGCAACCAGTCTCAATAATCTGGCTTATCTCTACGAATCTCAGGGAAGATATGAGGATGCCGAACCCCTGTACTTAAAAGCTCTCCAGCTTCGTCAAAAACTCTTGGGAGAGGAGCACCCTAATACTAAAGCTACACAAGAAAACTTTCAATACTGCATGATGATGAAATTTCTTAATATGCCTGAAGCAGAAATGAGAAAGGTACTACCATCAGAGGTCTGCGAGCAATTATTACAATATAAACAGCAGCTTGAATCAGAATCTTAATTCTAGTTGCCTAACTCTCTATTGGTTAACTCTTTGATTATTCTGTCTCCAGATAAATCAATTTCTGGCGTTGGTGATTTGATAATGCTATTCAGTAAATTAGAGTGTCGAATAATTGATTTTTCGTTGGCACTTGCATCAAAAACATTACGCATTCACCAACGCCGAATTAACTAACTGTCAATTATTGATTAATCAATGTTATCTCTTTTCCTTGGCGGCAAATAATCCCCGATTTTTCTAAGTCTGCAAGAGTACGATACAGGGTTTCCGAACTCAAACCCAACTCATCGGCAATATCTTTATAAGAGCGATCAAAGATCACTTTGGTTCGATCTGGAGCAGCAGCAAACAGAATATATTGTAGCAGGCGATCGCGAGCCGAACGAATGCTGCGTAATAACAGTAGTTTTTCTAAAGATTGAGTTTGACGATCTAATTTTGCTAAAAAATCTAAAGCTAAATGGGGTTTATTATTTAAAGTCTGCCAAACAATATCCTTGGGATAAAATACGACTGAGGAGGGGATTTCAACAACGGCATTCCAGCGATAGGTTTCAGAAAATAGGGCTGATTCGGCAAAGCTCTCACCAGTTCTAATGATATAAAAAATAACGCGATCGCCTTCGCAAGTATATCTTTCCAGACGAATGCGTCCTTTTTGCAGAGCAAAGACATATTCAGCCCGATCTTGAAAATTAAATAATACCTGTCCTGGGGTTAGTTCTCGATCTCTCGCCTCCTGTCGTAATTTGGGGGGAAGACTATTAGGTGTTGAGAAATCCACGATTTATTGTGCTGAATTAACTACGCTAAATCAAACAGTAGGATTTCTGTATTGTCAGCTTTTGCGACTAACTCTAGTGCGGTTTCATCGGTAATAGCTGCACCATCCCCAGTATTTAAAAGCTTGCCATTAACTTCTAAATTACCTTTAGCAACTTGAACCCATAGGGATCTATTAGTATCGGGACTATAAGTTACTTTTTCCTCGCCCTTCAAGACGGCAACATATAAATTAGCATCTTGATGAATTGTCACCGTACCATCTCTACCATCGGCAGAAGCAACTAATTTTAGTTGTCCTTGTCTATCTGTAAGCGGGAAGTTTTTTTGTTCGTAGCTGGGTTCAATTCCTGTTATGTCTGGCGTAATCCAAATTTGTAGAAAGTGAACCAGATCGCTATTTGAACCATTAAATTCACTGTGAGCAATACCAGTACCCGCAGACATTCTTTGTACGTCGCCAGGGCGAATGACCGAGCCATTACCAATGCTGTCCCTGTGTTCTAATTCTCCTTCTAATACATAGGAGATGATTTCCATATTTTGATGACTGTGAGTACCAAAACCTTTAGCTGGTTGTACTTTATCTTCGTTGATAACTCTTAAATTACTAAATCCCATATGCTTTGGATCGTAGTAACTACCAAAAGAAAAAGTATGTTTGCTATCGAGCCAACCAAAATTAGCATTACCTCTTTCTTGTGCTGAACGAATCGTAATCATCGTTTAAATCTCCTTGCTTTGAGAATGATTTAGTTCTTAATTACATTATTGATTACTTCTTTTAAAAAGACAATATGGTATTTAATAAACACATTGTCTCTATTTTAGATACAATTGATGAGCAAGTTTGAAAGTATGAAAGCTTTTACCGCAGTAGTTGAAGAGGGCGGTGTAAGTTTCAGAGATAAGTAGGGTCTTGCGCGATTTTGATGAAACTAAGAACGGGCGATCGCTTTTTCCTTTATGTTCGGGGAAAGTATCTTCTTTGAGAAATCGAGATATAGTAATTTTAAATAAGAATTGCAGGAATAAATATTGCAACGTTTAACTAAAATTTCTTCATTTCTTCAATGGTTTCAAAGTACTGATTGGCTAAAGATTCATCAACCTAACTGGTAATCAAGTCTAGATCTAAATCCAAGATTTCAATCCAGACTCTTGCGCCGCAGTCTAAAGGTTTATCTGGGTCGTAAATAATTCTACAGGGGGCAGGGATTTCTAGCTGATGTACATACATTTTCTTTTTACCCTTAACCGCGATCACAGGTTTTCTTTCAGACTTACTCTTCTTGATATTTTGTCTGATGATGTTGCTGTTGATGTTGACTGTTATCTTCTGAGGCTTTTTTCCTGTTTTCCAAGTCCCTGCCCGCCCTCTTTTTGTTTGAGTAATTTGAGGCATACCTCGATACAGAGGTATTAGCCAATACCGTCCTGTTTTGTAAGCTCCTTTTACTCTTCCCTGCTGTAATAACTGCCGCAGTCTAGTAGAGGATATTTTTAACAGAGATGCTGCTTCTGTGGTGTGTAAGTACATAGTAATTATATATTTCGCTCTCGATAGGTTTATTTGTACTAAAAAATTATATGTCTACTGACCCTAGATTAAATTTTTCCATTAAGTCCAATCTTGGTTTGATTAGGAGCGAATGGCAAAACAGTTCGCCCCCTTACTATATTTAATTATTAATTGATTAATAGTCTAGATTGTCCGCAGGATTATAAACGTCGATCGCGGGATTGCTGCGAATCTGTATTGTCTTGCCTGCATAATTATCGTCGTGGGCAGAATTAGCAAACCTTTGACGTACTCTTCTAGTTTGGCGTACTCGCCGATTACCACCGATATTGCCCTGAACTCCTGTGGTAACGCTAACATTGCCCCGACAAGCACCGTCACTCTGCAAATCGACATCATTAGTGCGCTCAGTTGGCTCTCGCGAACCACTAATATTGTATTGGACAGAAATATCTGCCTGAACGCAGTTTGCCCTGGCAGAAGATGCAAGCCAGTTGAGATTGAGTAAACCAAATATTAATAACAGTCCCAGAGAGTATTCTCTCAATTTCATCTTTGTACCTCTTCATAGTTAAATCGGGAATTATGGTTAGCAAAGCCAGCAAAAATGAAGGAGACAGATATAACCTGCCTCCCTCACCCTTTTAGTTAATGACAGCTATGGCTATAGCTGCTACTTTGAATGGTTCTGTGTCCCGATTGGGTCGTTTGTTGAGTGGATTGATAGGAAGTATGACGACAGGTATCGCGATCGCTCCTCAAACTGCGCCAGGGAAAATTCCAGTAGCGCCAAGGATACCAAGAACGACGACTGCGCCGAGGAACGTTAAGGGTAGTTCCTCCCGTATCTACATAGACGCTGCCATCACTGCGAGTAACAGCTTCCACATTGGCGGTTTTGACTCTAACTTCACTTGCTAGGACTGAATTACCTAAAGCGATCGCCGTACTGGGTAAAATTAAACCTACCGCCACCAAACCAATTAATTTGTTGGGTTTCATGATGTGTTGTTTAATTAAATTTTAGTAACGGCTGCGACGACGTACACGACGATTACGGCTAGTACGACTGCTGTTAGACTGTTGGGCATCCTGAACGCAGGTATTGGCTGCCCCTACCTGATCGCAATATTGATCGCTGCGCTGCACAATTCCCGTGCTGCTTGATTCACCATCGCCTCTACCGTAGCCATAACGACCATAGCGATCGCGATATTCCGTAAATTGACGGTTACTCTGACTAGAGTTTTGTACCGAAATGTTATCTTCCCCTGTCACAACTGATTCTTGAATCGATTCTTGGATCAGTGCATCATCAGCTTGGGCTGGAGAAGAGATCGTGCTAACTGTAGCAACCGTTAATAAAGCAAAGAGAATCTGCTGGCTACGGTCAGCAAAAGTTTGTGTATTCATAGTGTAAAAATAGTCTTTAATGAAATCAACCTTGTCTGAGGAACTAGACGGACTGCTCAAGGCTGTGTTCCACTTTAAGAAAATTTATCTGTATCTTTACATTTAATTCTCGCTACTTTTTACCACCTCAAAGAGGAGCAAACTATTTGCTAATCAAGGTTTTTGTCCTTAAATTACTCTTGAATACAAAAAATTAACAGATAAGAATTAAGCAAAAATTTCTGATAACATCTTGGATAGTCCTTATATATTATCGATATATTATCGATACCTAAACATGGGTTTAAGAATAGTCAAAAACTTTGACGCAACTTTTACTTTAGACTCCCAAGCCAGAAAGAAT
>JBCCNG010000408.1:0-4616 GCA_039025955.1 Cyanobacteria bacterium P01_C01_bin.72
GGCAAGCAGCAAAACAACTTCTGGCTAGTCTTCAGCTCTACCTTTATCACTATTTTTTTAGCCGAGATGGGGGATAAAACTCAGCTAGTTACCTTGCTCATGAGCGCCGAGTCGCAAGCACCCTGGACGGTCTTTATCGGTTCAGCACTAGCTTTGATTGCCACCAGTCTGATTGGAGTTTCTATCGGTTATTGGCTCTCCAAGAAACTTGCACCCGAAACCTTGGATCTATCCGTGGCGATTCTCTTGTTGTTTATTACCGCCTGGCTAGTCAGCGATGTGCTTAGTCTGTAGTTAACTAAGAAATTTAAGCAAGAAAGAAACCAGAGAAATTTATACTTACTTTGACAATGATTGATATTGACTGGCAACTAATCGGCATTAGTTTTATTACCGTCTTTTTAGCGGAAATTGGAGATAAGAGTCAGCTTGCGGCGATCGCCTTAGGAGGAAGTTCTAATAATCCTCGTGCTGTATTTATCGGTTCTACTATTGCCTTGATCTTAGCTAGCTTTTTGGGAGTGCTGGCGGGGGGTGCTGTAGCCCAGTTTCTACCCGAAAAACTACTCAAATCTTTGGCGGCGATCGGTTTTGCAACTATGGCGTTGGGAATTTTGTGGTCTGAAGATTAGATAAGAGAATGAAGTTAGAGATAATAAGCATTCGTGACAAGTTCATGTCTCGACTCTAATTCGTAGTGCTATACATATATATAGTTGGATTAGGTAACAGCAATATGAATTCTGACGACAAGAAATTTATGTTCCTCGTGTTAGGAATTCCTCTACTTGGTTTGATTTATTGTGGTATGGGTATTGCGGCGATGAGTTCAGTTAGCGCAATCAGGACACATCCTGTAATTTCTGGCGCAACGTTCATTTTACTTCCCTTGGGCTTTGCCGCGTTTACCTGGATTTCCGCTTCAGCTAAAGCCTATAGAAAGAGGTAAAAGTAAGAAGTAGAAAGATATTTTCAGCTAATAGAAAATTAAAAAAGCGATCGCCTTGATTCTTAAAAAGCGATCGCTAAAATTAACAACTAAAAACCAATAACTAAGAACTACTTAGCCAATTCTGCTTTGATCGCTTCAACTAGTTCAGCAGAAGTAGGAGTAACGCCACTACCAAAACGAGCCACTACTTCACCCGTTTTACTAATCAAAAACTTTTCAAAGTTCCAAGCCACATCTCCTTTTGGATCAACAGCTTTAGTCAAAGTCTGATATAAAGGATGTTGTTCTGCGCCCTTAGCATGAATCTTGTCCATCAGATCAAAGCTAACGCCATAGCTAGTTTCACAAAACTTAGCGATCTCTTCGTTCGTTCCTGGCTCTTGTGCGCCAAAATCGTTACAGGGAAAGCCTAAAACTTGCAAGCCCTGGTCGCGATAGTCTTGATTTAGCTGTTCTAGTCCTTTGTATTGGGGAGTATAGCCACAGTAAGATGCCACGTTGACAATTAGCAATACCTTACCCTGGTAGTCGGCAAATGTTTCAGATTTACCTTCGATATTTTTGACGGCTATGTCAGATATATTGCTCATGTTCTTTAAAAAACTCGATTAACTTAAAAGATGCCAGATCGTACTTTACCATCTCGAACTACTCAGGTAACTAAAATTGGTGATTTATCAGTTAGGGTTGCTCCTTCCATGATTGAATTAAGCCAGACTGCGGCGACAATAGCAGTGGATTATCTTGAGTCGCGTCTCCAGCAGCAGGAAACGGTCAGTATCATTTTGGCGACAGGAAATTCCCAGCTAGATTTTTTAAAGGCGATGTCTACGACTAGCTCCACAACCGACGCAGGCAATCGGCTAGATTGGTCTAGGGTAGTTTTGTTTCATCTAGATGAGTATTTAGGTATATCTGCCGCTCATCCAGGCAGTTTTCGCTATTATTTGCGCCACAAGGTTGAACAGCAGGTTAATCTACGTCAGTTTCACTACCTAGCAGGAGATGCCAAACAACCTTTAAAAGAATGCGAGCGCTATAGTCAATTACTACAGCAGCAGGCGATCGACCTCTGTATGCTGGGGATTGGAGATAATGGACATCTGGCTTTTAATGAGCCAAGCGTAGCTGATTTTGCCGACCCCCATACAGTAAAGTTAGTGCAGTTAGAAAGCAAAACGCGACAGCAACAGGTAAACGGTGGTTATTTTCCCAATTTAGAAGCTGTACCCAGCTATGCCTATACTCTAACTATTCCGACAATTGCCGCCGCGCGAAAAATCTTTTGCCTAGCGGGAGGAGATCATAAGCAAGAAGTAGTGAGGGAAACATTAACCAGAGAGATTTCACCTAATTTTCCCGCCACGGCTCTACGTACCATGCCTCAAGCTACTTTGTTCTGTACGTCTGATGTGAATTAAAAGCTTTAAAATTCGTTGTTGACGATGCAAAAGATTAAGTGCAAACTCGGGTTAACTTATGCTTTCATGCATTGACTTAGCGAAGATCTTAGAAGCTGATAGCCGATAGCTGATAGCTAAAAACTAGCTAATTTGAACGAAGCCAATCCACATTAGGCGTTCTGTACAACTCTTTAACGGCTCATTGCCTTAATATCCACCCAGAATATAGCAGCTCACGCTTCAATTTTCTGCATTAGATCAGCTCTATTTAAATAATGCAACCAGCAAGAGATAATTTGCCAATAAAAAAGCAATCGCATTTGACTAGCGATCGCTTTATTCTAAATTTAGTGCGGATGAAAGGACTTGAACCTTCACGTCCGAAAACACCAGAACCTAAATCTGGCGCGTCTACCAATTCCGCCACATCCGCATGTAAGCAACGCCTCTTATAATAGCAGACATTATTGACGATTCCAACATATTAGAGAAAATTGCAGGATTTGCGACGATTATCCAAGGCTGGTTCTTGCCAGGCATAGCTAAAATGGCTGATTGAGTTTACTTCGGGAGTTGCTTTCCGTAAGGATTCAATTTGAGTTTCTAGGGGTAGATGACCACGATAGGTTTTGCCCCATGCTCCTGCTAAAGCAGGGATAATATTGGTATCAGGCGCGGTTGCTAACACATTACTTATTTGTTCGGTGATGCAGTCAGTTTGGTCGCCGCATACAGCATAAGCCATAGGATGCCATTCTAAATCTTGCGGAAATTGATCCCAAGCCTGAAGACGGGAATCAAATCCAGTATTGCCCACCAGACGATTAGCATCAGGGAAAAAGACAGCTCCCGCAGGCAGCCCGAAGTCTTGAGCTGGTTTGGCAGCAAAGGAGAGAAAATCCAGAATTCCTTGAGCAGCATGGGCAACAGAAAAGAACCATAAATCTTGATTTAACTGGCGTTGGCGCGAACCAGTTGTGGCTTTGGATTTAGTAGTCGCTCGACCCTGCCATTTAGCCTGTTGTTCCTGGGGATATTGACGATCAATGACTTCTAGATCGCTAGCAGATAGCTTACCTTGCTCAATAAATTTTTTGATTGCCGCCAAACCTTTTTTATTTGTTGCTCGATTGTAAAGGGCATTCAGAGAAGACTTACCATAAATCCAGAGATCCTTAACGCTATGAACATAAGATTGACCGCCAACACCACGAGGATAGCGAATATAGTCAAATAAAATACCGTCTGGCTGACGTTTTAGCACTGCCTGAACCAAATTATAGTAATCAGTTTTTGCTTGATGAGAATAAGGATCAATAAATGCTTGAGAGCGATCGTGAACAAAAGTAAGACTATCCTGTCCTACGCCGTTGCGGGCTAGGGCAGACTGACGATCTGAGCGCTGGGCATAGGTATAGCCAAAATTCATCGTAAACAGCCAGGCATAAATTTTTAACCCCCTTTGATGAGCTTTGGCGATCGCCTGCTGCAATAAATCAATCTGCTCTCCTTCTGGCGATCGCACTACGGGAGTCCAGGGAGTGGGATTATCTCCAGGAGGGAGCAAAACTTGACTATCGTAAAAGACTTCAAGGTGTACCTTGCTATAGCCCAAATTAACAATACGATCTAAGACATAATCGATTGAGCCAGGACTAACATCACAGGGATAAAGACGTAACCAGATCGCCTGTTCTTCGGGCCAAGTTTGACTACGACAAAGTTCCAGCATTTCTCGGTGTCTTTGCACCGTGGCATTATAGGCAGAAGTATGCTGCTGATCGGCTAATGATGCCTTGAGTAGCTTGTCTTTTCTCTCTACTTCCTCTGGAATAAACTGACAATATGGTCCCGCCGCCCCCTGAGCAGAATCAGCCATAGTCAGAAAACTAGAACAGCCTAAAAATGTGGCGCTGAAAGCTGTTGTCAGAGTCTTCTTGATCAGAGTCTTAATCGTGATTTTGGCAAGTTTTTGCGGGCGGGAAGTAGTCCTAACTCTGTTCAATTTAAGGGCTGATTTTTTATCTGACGGAGATGTTAATTTCTTTGCCGATAAAAAATTTCCAATAATTCGGCTCATGCTGATATTCTTACCTTATTTTGCTGACTTGTCGTGAGATTGCCAAGAGGACGTTGCTAATTTAACTTATGACTTACAATATGCTTCTGTTCGTAGCTATCAGCTATCAGCTATCAGCTATTAGCTATTAGCTTTTCAAACTTACTGTATGACTTAAAGATTTTTACAAATCATCCTCCCA
>JBCCNG010000409.1:0-4612 GCA_039025955.1 Cyanobacteria bacterium P01_C01_bin.72
GTTGTTTGTCAATAAAAGAAGATCATCAATATCAGAGTATTTAGTATTGTAGCCTACATTCAGCAGGTTGGCTGAAAGATGAGATATTTATTGAAAGTCTTTCAATTTGAGCCATTGAACTAGAACCAACCTATGGAAATCGATGTTCAAGTGCTATCGGGCGATCAACCAAAGCTAGAAAGAACGGGGTTAAAGCTTGATGTAGTTCGAGGCGCGCACGATATGTGTTAGTTCCTTAATTTGAAAATATTAAGTTATCTCTTGACCTTCAAGCTACTTGAAGCTTTAGGATGAGACACATCAGCTTTGAAGGTGTGAAATGTTCCAAATTGGTGAGTTTTCCAAAATTGCTCAAGTTCCAGCCAGTTTGCTGCGCTATTACGATGAGATTGGCTTGTTTAAACCAATTAAATGCGATCAAGATACAAGCTATCGTTTCTATAGCGTCAACCAGTTAACTCAACTAAACCGTATTATTGCCCTGAAGGATCTGGGATTAACTTTAGAGCAAATTAAATTGTTAGTAAAGGAAGAGATTTCTGCCGAGGAAATCCGAGGAATGCTGACGCTGAAAAAGTCGCAAATCGAACAAACGATTCAAGAGGAAGCAATGCGTTTAAAAGCCGTGGAGTCTAGACTTCAGCAATTAGAACGTAAAGGGCAATTTCAAGATGACGATGTTGTTTTGAAAAGTTTACCCGCTCAATCTTTTCTTTCAATGCGACATTCTTTTTCCAATTTATCAGAAACCCTGGCGGTTGTTGCCAGCATTGAAAAAGCTGTAACTAAGCAAATTAAAACTAAATCCTTGGGGCGATTTGTGGCTCTCATTCATAGCGAACTTTATCAAGATCGAGATATGGATTTAGAGTTTGGCTTTCTGCTAAATCGAGACTTAGATATTACTATTCCCTTATGTAACGGTATGTCTTTGAAAGTTCGACAGCTTCCTGCTGTAGAAACTGCGGTAACTGCCGTAAGATATGGTGGTCCCGAACAGGGACATCTTTCTTATGGTGCGATTGGGACTTGGGCAGAAAAGCATCACTACAAACTGATTAATCCTGGACGAGAAATGTTTATTGTTCCTCCCAAACCAGGTCACGAATCAGAAATTGTAGTTGAAATACAGCTTCCTGTAGAAACAATGGTTGCTTAATTAATATCTTTTGATTGAGTAAATTTCTATTGCATAGATAGACCTACGGATTGATGAACGTTTCATCAGTCACAAAGTTTGCTGCTAAAAACTAAGTCCTTCAATGAGTTTCGGCAACATTTAATCTTCAAAGTTAGATAAAAGTTATTTACAAATAGGAGACTATTCCATGCCTACAATCAAATTGACTGTTCCTCAAGGTACTTGGACTAAAGACGAAAAAGCCAAGTTAGTAAAGAGATTTACCAATACCCTCAATGAAGTCGCTCAAGAAACTGGCAAAGGAGATATTAAACAGTTCATTGGCGTGCAGATTGAAGAAACTGCTGAAGGTGGCTATGCCATTGGTGGCCAAATATTTGGCTAATTAACGAATGACTTGCAGAGGGGTAATCAATTACTCCTCTGTTCGACAAAATACGAGGAGAAAACGATGAAGATCGAACAACAGATTATAGTTGATGCCCCTGCTGATAAAGCTTGGGAAATATTAGGACATAAATACGATCTCGTTTCTGAGTGGGCTAGTTCAATATTAGAATCCAGGGGCAAACCTTTACTCCCAAGCGATATACACGCTCCATTTTCAGGTAGAAAATGTAAAACAACTTTGGGAAGTTTTGATGAACAAATCATTAGTTACGACGAGCATAAAATGATGTTGGCGTATACGGCAAAGGGAGACAAAATGCCTTTCTTCGTCAAACGCATGGGTAATAATTGGTCGGTTACTTCCCTCGGCAAAAATAGAGCGCAAATTGATATGCAAATGGAGATAGACATTCTTCCAGTTTTCAGCTTAATCATGTCACCAATAATGAAAATGCAGATGAAAAAAGTAACAGGGGAGGTAATTGAAGATCTAAAACATTTTGTCGAGACGGATCGACCCCATCCCCGAAAAGCAAAAATTTTGACTGCGGATCGAAGCAAGATCTCTTCGATCTAATTAAATCCGAACAATATTCTTTATTTATACAGAAAGAAAAAATGACTGTAGAACTTTGGATGCTTTTAGGAAGTGCAGCAATTTTGTTTGTTTTGGTAATGTTACAGCAATTGCATCTAGACTTAACGGCTGGCGCGAAATATGCCTTATCTAATCGCAGCGAACCAATTACTAAATCACCTTTTGCTGGGCGAATAGATCGCGCTATCATGAATTTGAGGGAAAATTTGCTTCTTTTTGCTCCTGTCGTACTTGTCTTAGCCATAGCTGATATTTCCACAGGAAGAACGCAAACAGGTGCAGTAGTTTTTTTTATAGCCAGAATTATTCATGCGATCACCTATGTTTCTGGGATTATTTTGGTACGTAGCTTAAGCTGGTTTGCGGGAATTATTGGTATTGGCATCATGTTATCTGCACTATTTTAAAAGTTAAATAATCTCAAAACCATACCTTTAGCAATACTTTTGACGGGTCTACTGCCGATCGTTTTTGGTAGATATTTTAACCTAGATTCAGCAGGTTTCTTAACAGAGGAAATAATATTTTTGACAGGCTGAACCGAGGAAGCGCAAAATGTGCCTTTGTGTATCTGTCAACTTAATCGACCACTTTCGACCCGACACCCAAACCAAATGCACGGACTGAAAACATTGCAGCACCCACCGCAGTGTGGGACGCTCTGTGGGCTTACCCCGTTGATTGGGAATCGTTTCTATTGCCTCGGTTAAAGAGGAGCGAAGTTGTCGTTGTCCGATGCTGTAGACTAGTAAACATAAGCCCATAATCATGGCTAGGGAAGCTACTCGTTGAGGTAACTTGAGAAACATCCGAGAGGCAAAAAATAGGGGGTCTTTGAGGAATCGAAAGCCTCGTTCACAAGATTGCTGATTTTTGTATTCTTGAAGAATGGTCTCATTCGACCAGAGCTCATCATCGAGCAAGTTAGTCGCCAAAATGAATCGTCCTGCTTGATTTCGCACCAGGGCAACCGCTGCTTCATCAAGGACTAAAGCTGCTTGAAGATGATAAGTGTAACGTTGTGGGGACTCTCCTTTTGGGGGACGACCAGGTTGAGCGTAGTGAGGCTTCAATTGCACCCCAATGTTAGTCAAGCGATGATACTTCAGCTTTTTCGCAAAGAGCTTGGCGGCATCTAGCGCATCAGTCTCACAAGCGAAGGGATGAGCACTGAGGTCTTTAAGTGTTTTGGCTTTCTTGGTTTGTGCTTTGGCGATGCGCTTGTCCAATTGCTTGAAGTCAGCTTGTTTGCGCGACTCGCTTTGAACCACTAACCAGCGCTGCTGAACTCCCGCGTAAGTGCTACAGACTTCGGCGATGACATAGTTGCCCAAGGCAGTGGGGGTGAACATTTCTGACGGTAGGCTTTGCATCAATTGTTGAGCCTCGGCAATGCTAGCAGGAACACGGCTAATCCAAGGCGTCTCTCCTAACGCTTTTAGATTCTCTTCGCTGTAAAGGGCCGCATCAGCTACATACACTTCAGGTGGGGCTGCTTTCCACTGTTGCTGAAATTCTACAATCACTTCGGTAAATACAGCTTGGTCAGCGTCGTTGCCATTACCCACTCGTAAATACAATGGCACATCCCCATCTCCGCTAGTGATCAAATCTAAGGTAAACTGTTTCAAGTCAGGACGATGATCTCTCGAATAACCGTGGGTAATCTCAATCGGAATGGGTTCCTCTGATTCCTCGGTTTTACTGGAAGAGGAGCTAGGCGCAGTTGTCTGGAAGTCATTCTCTGGTTCAGAATTGAGGTATTCTCCCTGTACACAAAAGCTACTGCTATCGAGGTGTATTCGCTTGGTGTTCACCCCGAACTGTTTCACCGCAGCCAGGGCGATCTCCACAAACACAGAAGTTAATCCTTTCTTATGGAGCTGGTCGAGGACTCGACCGATACGACTATCATTAAGATGTTCTGCTTTGACTCCCTCACCAATCAAATGTTCAGTAGCTTTACCCACAAAAAATTGGCTAAACAAGTACAAAGGTGCTGTCAGGAAGCCTAAGCAATTGAGAATCAAGGCTTTGACCACATGCCCAGCACTGACTTGTTCTAGAGGATGATTCCCCAGCAAGCGATTGATAATTTCGACAATGCCAATTTCATCTACTATCCCTGCAATGATTCCGAGATGGTTGATGTCCTGAACATCGATTTCAATAGGTTGGTTCTGATTCAATGGATGAAATTGAAAGACTTTCAATAAATATCTCATCTTTCAGCCAACCTGCTGAATGTAGGATATAGCGCTTGACAGATTCAAATTTTCCTTAACTTGTCACCAATGGCTGATAGCTGATAGCAAAAAACGGTTTGACAAACAACAAAAGAAGTTAACTTGTCACGAATGGCTAACGGCTAAAAGCTTTTGAATAAAAGCGATCGCGCCCGTAATAAAATAGGAGATAGTAAATTAAGGAATAGTAATAATCGAAATTTTCATCAAATATTGGCGATCTCATTTTGATTGGCA
>JBCCNG010000410.1:0-4604 GCA_039025955.1 Cyanobacteria bacterium P01_C01_bin.72
GTCAGTCGGCGAAACGTCTCGTAATTGATTGACGTTAGTTACCTGACCGAAATTATTTTGACCTTCTTGAGTATATTGCCTAATTTGCCCCAGTAAATCAGTACTTTGAGCTTTAGCGGCATCACAGTAGATTCCTGTCACTAAAGCAGCACAAACCAGCAGCGTAAATTTATGGAAAATTTTCAACATTACAAAAGTCCTCACACACAATTTTTTAAATTATTTGAGCTATTTTCAGGAATTCAGACTGGAATAAAGCGATCACCATATTGCAAAATAATCGCTTTAGGACTCATAGAATTAACCTATCACAAATGACCAATGCCCTATAAATTGAACTTAAAGTTCACCCCATTCCTCTGGGAGTACATTGGCAACAATTTCCATACCGCCATTGCCATCTGGCTTAACTACATAGGCTATCCCTTGGGGGTCAGGGTAGATGCCCGTGGCTGATTCAAAAATGTCATCATGTCCCACAATTATGCTATTAGTTCCTGCTTCAGGTACAGCCGTTAGTAGAGGCATAACGTTATTCCGCATTTCTTCTACCTGTGCCTCAGTATAATCTTCAAAAGGCAGGAAGTTTAGAGCAGGATCTTTGACATATTCGCCAAAAGCCAAGCTAGCTGTTCCCCAAGCGCGACAGTATTCGCTAGTTGTAATCGAACCGATGGGAATTCCTGATGAGGCGAAAGCATCTCCAATGGTTAGTGACTGCTGCACCCCAACTTCACTTAATACTCGCTGAGTGGAACAGTCATTTACGTCTGCTGACACCTGATCGGCATAGTCTTTTTCGGTTTGAGCATGTCGGAAGTAAATTACATAACCACCATTTTGTAGTTCAGTTAATAGTTCAGAAGCACTTAGCTTGTCCTCAAAGTCGGCATTTGCCTGTTCGCCAGGGCTAAGTTCACCGCCTTCACCGCCTTCACCGCCTTCACCGCCTTCAGCACCTTCACCGCCTTCAGCACCTTCACCGCCTTCAGCACCTTCACCGCCTTCAGCACCTTCACCGCCTTCACCGCCATGCGCCAAAATTAATGCTTCATGCTGATTTACTTCTGTGGCTGCTGAATATTCTTCTGCATTTACCGTAGTGATAGAACTACCAATGGTTGTAGCCAATCCAAGAGCTAAAAATAATTCTATTGATTTCATTTATCGTTAATCTATTCTTAATTATTGCCAAGACTTTCGAGAATACATTTAATGAAAAGCCTTGTCAACTGGCTTTTAGCTTTTAGCTTTCAGTTTTTAGTCATTCGTCATTCGTGACAAGTTCCCCCAAAAGGTACACTCAATGCGACAAACTAAGGGCATTTATGCGCTTACACACTGTGATTTTGAGCTATTTTCAGGAATTCAGACTAGAAATGGCGATCGCCATAAAAGATTAACTCCAATCCATAATTTAGAGTCATGTAATATGAAATCCCCTAAAGAACACTATCTGTAGTATTTAACTAATTGGGTGAGTTCCTTAACCTGTCACCAATCAGCAATAGCAGACGGAACTTTAGAAAATAAATTGCAACTGAATACTCCAACAATTCTGATCATGTTCATCGCGAATAATTTCTATTTGCTTGATAAATTCTCGAAAGTAAAAGCGCCTTTCGGCTTCAGATAAATCGAGCCAAAACTGTCTGAGGGATACTGCTTGGGCGATCGCTTTTAAGTTACTAGGAGGCAACTGGGCTATCTTTGCTTCTAATAGGGCAACTTCTTGACGCAATTTATAAGTTCGTAAATTGACAGTTTCTTGGTCTAAAATACCCTGTGTCAATAGTTCTGGTAACTGACATAGTAATTCTTGTTTACGAGCAATTTCTTGCCTATAGTTATTTTCAATAGTTGGATTGTCATCTAGTTCTAACTGAGCTACAGCCTGGGGTAATTTAAGGCAAATGTACTCAATAGTTTCTGATAGTATCTCTTGATAGGCGATCGCTTTACACTTTGGCTGTTGGGGACACTTCTGACACCGCAGATATAAGTATTCGGTCTTTTTCTGATGCTGAGTCACGCGGCTAATATTCATACTTAGCTGACACTGCTGACAAACAACTATTCCTGCTAGGGAACGAGGTGCGCTTGCTGTACGACTGGAGAGAGGGCGATTGCGTCGCAGTAAACGATCTATTTGGGCGGCTTCTTCTGGGTTGATAATTGCTGTATGGGTATGGGAAATAACTGTCTGATTTTTATACTTTAAACCGCCGCGATAGACGGGATTAACTAACCAGTTGCGCCCCGTGGTGGGTGAAATCTTCTTACCGTAGCGTTTTTCGAGATATCTAACTGCACCCCGCAATGAACCGAATAAAATAAATCTTTCAAAAAAGTCTTTAACCACAGGAGCAGTACTTTTATCAATAATATAGCGGTCTTGTCCTCGACGATATCCGTAGGGTGCTTTGCCAGGAGGCGGCAACATTTTTAAACGATTGCGAGCATGACCTTGTTGCAGTCGAGAACGCTGTTTGTTGTTCTGTATCTCTTGCAGCAGGTTGCTCAAATTGAGCTTTAGTTTTTCGGGTGCTGCTTTATTCCACTCAGGTGAACCATAATCTTGTTCTGTAGTGATAATTTCTATGCCCAGAGATTCTAAATCATTAAGGCGATCACAAATTTGGGAAACACTATCTCCTAATTCCTCCAGACGACGGATGAGTAAATAATTTGGCGCTTGGGATTGGCAATCCGTAATCAATTGCTCTAGCTGTTGATATTCCCCAATGTCTTGATAAATTCGATCAACCTCCAAGCCCCAGATGTTTTTCTCAGGGGCTGTTTCTAACAAAGGGTCGCTATATAGATAGGCAAAAATTTGCATTGAGTAATCTTTATTGCTGAAGTAAAATTGTATTTTTTAGCTAATACTTAACATCTAGAAACAATTAATTAAACAGCTTAAGTTTCATTTTGTGTATTTTTATAATGTAATTAAAACCAAGGGAATTAAATAAAAGTTAAATTTGATTTTTTAGTGCCATCTACTGTTAAATTTTATTAGGGCAGCAGTGACTCAGTAGATATGGAATTACACCAAAGAACCTTATTGGAAAAAAGAAGCTTTTTTTTATTATCAAACAAGCTCAAGCTTTATCTTAAAGATGCGGAAGGCGAACATGAGAATTATGTAACCTATGAAAGCCTCAAGGGAGAAGCAAAAATAAGCTGTCGCCAAAATCCTAAGCTGCTATTTTTGATGATGGCAATGTTTACTTTCTCAGTTTGTATTTTGTTACAAAGCTTGATGATTAATCGGGGATTTGGCTATGTGATTTTACCTTTAGTTATTGCTATTTTAGCGGGGTTTTTATATCGCTTTCGGCAACAAAACTACATTATTTTAGAAACTTGCGATCGCCGAAAAGTTATTTTTTTGCGCGATCGACCAAATCGTCAGGCTTTAGAAAAGTTTTTGACTCTGCTATGGCAATACCGCAAGCAATATTTGCGCGAAAAGTACTTTTACATTGATGAAGATCGCGATCTTCAGCAGCAGACAGAAAGATTAAGATGGTTGTTAGAACAAAATGTGATTAGCAAGTCGGAATATCGATTTGCGCAAGAAGACTGGATTATTGATCGTAGTTATCAGTCTCGCTAGGTAGTTTTCCAGAACAACAAGCCGATAGCTAGTATAGTCGTTCTAATTAATTTCCATACCATACAAGTTATTAGCTCGTAGGTAGGAGGTAGGAGATAGGAGGTAGCAGTAATAGTACGATACTTAAAATCAGATGGTTTCTATTTAGAATGACCATAAACTAAAACCAAGCAAATTCACATTAAGGGTAACTAGAGCTAATTGTATGAGATTAGGGATTATTGGCAGCGGCTATGTTGGCAGTAGAGTTGCCCGTCTATGGCACGAAGCGGGAAATGAAGTCACCGTAACCACAACTAGTCCTGACAGGATAGCAGAGCTAGAGGAGATCGCCTCGAAAGTTTTAGTCTTAACAGGAGATGATTTGGCAGGGCTAGAACAGCTAGTAAAACATCAGGACGTAATCTTACTCAGTATTGGTTCTAAGCAGCGTACTCCCGACATTTATCGTCAGACATATTTGGAGACAGCGCAAAACTTGATAGCCGCAATTAAGACTAATCCTGGAGTCAAGCAAGTGATCTACACTGGTAGCTATGGGATTATCAACGATAAAAGCGGTGGTGTAATTGATGAAACCGTGATTCCCAAGCCTAAAGATGAGTTTGGCGAAATTTTGGCTCAGACAGAGCAGGTGCTATTATCTGCATCTACTCAAGACTTTAAAGCCTGTATTCTGCGCTTAACAGGAATATATGGTGAGGGAAGAGAATTAATCAAGATATTTCACCGTGTGGCGGGGACAACTCGTCCAGGGACAGGAGAGAGTTATACCAACTGGGTTCATGTAGAAGATATTGTCCGCGCGATCAACTTTGCTAAAGAGCGACAGCTAGAGGGAATCTATCATTTAAACAGTGATCAATACCTAACGACAAAAGAGTTTCTGGCGCGGCTATTTGCGGCTCACAATTTGCCATCTGTTACCTGGGACAGTTCGCAAACTGACCGACGTTCCTATAATATGAAGCTATCCAATCAA
>JBCCNG010000411.1:0-4583 GCA_039025955.1 Cyanobacteria bacterium P01_C01_bin.72
CTGAGCGATCGCTCGATAGGCATTACGGCAAAAATACTACCAGGCGATCCTTTGGCAACTACTCTCGCAGCAGGAATTGATATTGGCTTATTGGGAATCGAATTAAGCAACCGCCGTCGTAATCGTCTCAATGGAGTTGTCTCCCTCAAGAATGGCGATCGTTTTGAAGTTCGAGTAGGACAGAGCTTTGGCAATTGTCCTCAATATATTCAGGCAAGAAAGTACGAATTTAAGCAACCAGATGCTCAAACATCCAAACCAGTCCAAGAAATTAGGGGCTTCTCGGATTTAGCCCAAGTGATCGTCGCTTCATCTGATACTTTTTTCATTGCCACAGCCTATCAAAATTCCGACGCAGGAACAGCCAAAGGGGTAGATGTTTCTCATCGCGGTGGTAAACTAGGTTTCGTGCGCATAGATAGCGAGCGAACCCTGACAGTTCCCGATTTTTCTGGCAACTGCCTGTTTAATACTTTTGGCAATTTAGAAGTTAATCCCAAAGCAGGACTGTTATTTACAGATTTCCAGACAGGGAATTTGTTGTATCTTACTGGTACTGCTGAAGTTATTTGGTCTGGAGTGGAAATTAGTCAGTATGCAGGAGCAGAAAGGTTATTACGCTTCTATCTAGATCAAGGCTTTTTGGTCGAGAATAGTCTTCCTTTACGTTGGTCTAGTCCAGAATTTTCTCCTCGACTAAAGAATACTGGTGCGTGGTAGTTAGAAATAGATAATAGGTTTAATTCAACGCAAAGTTAAGCGGATTTTGATCGTATCGATGGCGAACTGGCAGCGGTTCGGATTGCTCCTCGCCTACTAATGCAGCCGTCTGTTCTAATGCTGTTCTGAGCCTTTTGGCAGCGTAGATTGACATATCTCGCGGTACGTTAATCCTGTCCCGTAGATATCGCAGCGGTACGTCAGAACCTGATGGAGGAATGCAGGTCTCTCCTGTAATCATATTGGTCAAAGCACAGCGGAGAGCTTGGTCGAATAGCTGGTCTTCTCCTGGGTTGACTTTGATAATATTATCTCGATGTTTGATCACCCGCTGGAGAGCCTCTGCTCTAGAATTCTCAGGTTCGGGATAGCCAACATCTGGTAGTGCAAACCAATCGCCGCGATCAACCTGTTCTTGATTAGCTAAGGCTTGCGGCGTTCCGTTGCCATAGCATCCACCCATTTGTGGCGGTAAGTCATGGACATGGGTATGGAAATCGCTTTGCGTACCACGGTAGGTAGGTCGAGTTTCTATCGCATCAAACCAAGCTGACAAGTAAGGATTTGCTGTGCGTAGAGAATAGCCTTTGTAGTAGTAAAGACTGGCATTCATGCGCTCAACATAGGGAATAAAGATCAGGTCAGCCGTACTAAATTCCGCTAGGAAATATGCTCCAGGGGTACTAGCTAAAGCATCTTCGATCATCGCTACGGTTTCCATAAACTGCTGACGATTTTTCTGCTCCTGTCCAGGAAAGATGGCTCGATTGCATAGCCAGCCACACCAGGCTCGAAACAACAGCCGTTCTTGCCTTCTTCGGAGCAAAACCTGTTCATTCTCCATACCTCGATAGAGAACGCCAAAAACCCTTTCCAAAGCGATCAGGATATCGTCACTTTCGGTAATAATTTGCCCGTCAAGCTCGACTGCGGGTAGCATTCCTGACGGAACTTTTTGCTTGTACCAGCTTTCTTTTTTGCCATAGCAAAACATAGTTACTTTCTGAATGCGGTAGGGAATTTGCATTTCCTCCAGCCAGAGCCAAATTTTTTGGCAGTAGGGACACCAGGCATGATTATCTCGAAATAGAGTTACTCGCACGTCTGCTTCCGTCTGACCAAATAGGCGTAGAGTAGATTGGGAATTGGTCTGACCATTAATGGGATCGAGCGCAAAATTGGTAAGTTCTGCTAGCTGTTGCCAGGTTAGAGGTTCGGTTGACATGGAAATGACTAGATTATTAATTATTTATTGACTATATTTATCAACTTGGCGTTACTGAATCAAGATCTGATTTTACAATTTTCGAGACTAACCAGATTAATTAAAAAGCTAATAGCTACTCTTACGGCGCTTACGTCGCCACGATCTAACAAACTTGGGCAGCTTGACAATCGCTAGTATCAGTAGCGCAATTACCAAAGCTACACCAAGGGGCAGAATAGTTAAAGCCAGAATTGACAAAACTCCCGAACTTAGGGCTTCGGCAGTAGCAACTAGGAAATTCCCCGTACCTCCTGTCATGCCCGTAGAAGCTACTCTGGTCATGGCAGTAAAGGTTTCAATGATTCCCGCTGTCCCACCACCAGCGATCGCTGCTAAACTCCACTGTAACAAGGGATTTACATCGCCGAGATTGGCAGCAGTAAGTAATGTACCAATAGCCACCGCAGTAGGAATTTCAACTGTATCGAGCAGATTATCCACCACGGGGATGTAATAAGCTAATATTTCTACTACCGTCGCGATTCCTAGAGCGATCGCTGTCGGATATGTTCCCACCCAGCTAAAGCCAGAAGATAGTTCTAAATCTCCATAAAGCGCTGTCAGACTCAATGCGAGAGGAGGCACAAACAGACGAAACCCAGAAGCAGCACTCAGGGTAACTCCTAGACATAAAGCAAGAATAATTTCCATCTGACCATCAAATCTTTCTGTCAATATACCAATCTCTTGGTCTGAGATTCATTGATTAGTGATGGTTTGTCAACTGTCAACTCTTTTGGCTTTTAGCTTTCAGCTTTTAGCCTAGATGATCTGAAAACGACCTTAGTCGAATCTTCTTTTAGTCAGACACTTTACCTGTCGCTGATCTAACAGACTGTCGAGTTGTTCCCACTCTTGACGAGACATCTTACGACTTTTCCAAATTACTTGCGGATTAGCAGAAGTGTAGCAAAAAGTAATTGAAAATCTTTCCCGATTTTTCGGCGGTTGAGCGCGATGGAAGACACTGCTGGTATCGGTAATGATCATGCTTCCTTCTTTGCCTAAACAAGCTGTCCAGTCTATGGGCGATACCGCCTCACACATTTCTACATCGGAAAGATAGCCTAGGTTATAGTAGTTTAGAGTTTTGATTGCTTTTTCGGTTGTGCTACGCCGAATATATTCATACGGACCACCTCCCGCTACCACATCGTTTAAGTAGATAATTATTTTAATAGTTCGTCGATCTTCCCAGTCCATATGCCATCGCCTCACACCAGAATACTGACCATCAGCAATACTCCGCCTGACGGCAAAGCCCTGGTAAAGTATAGGCAGACCAATGTAGTTTTCTACTATGTTTAGCAGTTTTGGCTCTAAAGCCCACAATACAATCTCGGCAAATTCTCTGAGGTCTTTTTTCGCTGCCCCCACCTCACACTTCTCGGCGTTGAGCAATTCCGAGGGTGTTTTCAGCTTATTAGCCAGATAATAAGCTGTAGACATCATCTGCTGTGTAGCCGAAAGTTTCATTTCATCTAAAGAAACGATACAAGTCCCTTCACGCCTCAAAGTATTGACAATTGACTTTCCTTGTTGATCTAACAGTGGCAAAAATTGAGCATGGTAACTGATCGCTTTTTGATAAGCATTTTCCTTAAGAGCATGAAATGCAGGTATTTTATATAGCTCCCTTCTTAATTTATGGGGTATATTTTTGATCCTTTTTAGCTGCATGAGATGATTTAGTTGGAAATTTCTAACCAGTATTTTGAGAGCCGAGATCAGCGCCATCTTTACTCTCTATAGTTCAATTTGGACAACCACGAAGATCTCCAACTTTAGTCGTCACAATATCATAGTGTCGTTGAATAATTTTACTCAACCTGTTCTTGGTCTGTAAAACTGACTATTCAGAGCAAAAAATTACTTTTAGAGATATCAAAGAAACGGTTTGATGATTCAAAATGAGTGCTTATATAAAATTGAACTTGAGTATTTTTACTCACGAAAATAACATTTCTAAGTCAACGGTTCACAATAAATTAAAATCATAACTATACATATTTATTTTTGAGTATCTTCTGACTTAAACCACCATACCTACAATTAGAATAGACTATCAAGCAATAATTTTTTGATTCTTGTTGCTTTCTTCATAAATACTTTGCTAATTCTTGACAATTACTGCTCCATAACCAGCGCTATATACATTCAACTGCTCACTGACACGCGGTTGCGAATTGTCGAGGCGATCGCTTTGAGCCAGGTTTCGGTAATCATTTCTTTGGATAGTTGAAACACACAATAGCCATGTTGTTGAGCAAGGTTGAGCTTTTCATAGTCTCGCATGAGGCTTCTTCCTGTGCTGTGTCCACCCTTGTGCCAGATTTGCCCATTAATTTCGATCGCGACTTTAGCGGGAAAATTTACGTAGTCGAATTTGAAGCGTCTTTGAGGAATGAGCCGCACTTCTGTTTCTAAATCTAAGTCAGGAAATAGTTCATCCCACAGCAGATCGAACTCAAATTCTAGGCTACTAATACTCATCGGTTAAATTAACTATTCTTTTTTACCGAGGATAACCTGGTTTTTGAAGAGTGACCAATCATAATTGTTGTCAAAATAATTATGGTCAAAATGTATGCTTCAC
>JBCCNG010000412.1:0-4548 GCA_039025955.1 Cyanobacteria bacterium P01_C01_bin.72
GTTTGAAGACGAACTAGATCTAGCTTACACCGTCATCTCGGGAGTAGAAGCTAGAGGAATAGCAGGTGGATACTCCGTAGATCGTTTTCGATTCAATTCCAGCTAAATATTCTGTTACACATTTTATTTTTTTCTTATCTACCTACTACCCACTATTTACTACCTGCTACCTACGGGCTAATAACTTAGACGGCACAAAATTAATTAGAACGACGACAATTTACCAAAAGTAACCAGGCTCTACTGTTGTCTGGCGCTGTTCGGGGTCGTACTGGAGTAAATATTCCCGCGCGATCGCTTTTTGCTCTCGCAGCATAGCAACTTCTTGTTCGCCAATTTCGGTATCGGTAGAAAGTAGAATTACCTGATGGGAGGCGGAGGGGAAATACCGCTCAACTAAGTTATGTCGATGAGAGGAATCTAGTCTACCCAAAGGGGTATCAATTGCCACGGGTAAATTACGCCCTGAGACTCTGGCTAATCCCCATAAGAAGGCGATCGCCAGTAGCTGTTTTTCTCCTGCGGATAAACGCTGTTTTGGTAGCAGTTTTCCCTGGGAATCATAAAGGGAGATGCGAAAGCGATCGCGATCAATAGTAACTTTATTTACTAGATTGGTTTTGTGCAGTAGATAGCGAAAACATTCGGTTACTTCTACTTCTAGTTTGTTCAGCTTTTTGAGGGTTAGCTTTTCGCGGAATAGATTTAAAGTTTGCTGTACTTTGGCGACGGAATCGATAATGTGTTGATCGTTGGCAATACTAATGTTTTCTTCGCTATAGTTTTTCAGTTCTTTTTTGGTTTTGTCAATGGCAATATCTATCTGTCGATCTTGATACTGTTGGTGATCGTAATCAGTTTGACATTTCTCTAATTTCTGTTGTGCCTTAGTAAGAGTATCGTTTAACTTTTGATAGGCTTCGGGGGAAGCGGCGATCGCAATTTGTTTTTCTAGGCTATTTAGCTGGGCTTCTAATTGCTTAAGACTGGTTATCTTTGCTGCTGTTTGCTGAGTGGCTAAAGAGAGACGATCATTGATCGTCGCTGTTAACTGCTTGAGCAGATCTTCATCTAGGTTTAAATATGCTTGTCCTTTAGCGTCTAGCGCCTCTTGTAAACGGCTATCTTCCTGTTGCAAGAAAAAATCAATCTTATCCAAATACTCAGCATCTAGGGGTATCTGTTCGAGAAATTTAAATAATCTGGTGTCGCGATCGACAATAATATTCTGTGCTTGCTCTAGCTGTTCGCGTTTAATTTCCACCCTCGCCTGTGTTTCCGTCTGCTGTAAGAGGGGCAAAATTAACTGTAACGGTAAACTACCAGCAGATAATTCCCCTAACTCATCTCGTAATTGTTGAATCTCTCCATTAATCTGGATAATTCCTGTATCCAATTCATTCTTTTGGGCTGCTATTTTCCCCCCTTCAGTGCGAAACTTATTATAAGCAGTTTTTTGTTTCTGTTGGGCTTTGTTTAACTGCTGCTGTAACTCCTCTACCTTAACTTTAGAGTCTTGTTTACGCTGTTCTAACTGCTGGAGTCTGGCTTCAATTTCTTCAATATTTTCCAACTGCGATTGATTCGCCACCGCCTTACGCTTGCGACTTAACAACACTTCCAAATCCACCGCTAACTTCTCCGCCAGTTCCAAACCCAACAAATTAGCGATCGCTTCTACTACAGCTGGTGTTGGTACATCCAATTCCGCCAATTCTTTGACCTGTTCCCCATCAAACAAAAACAAATTAGAAATACCCAGAGGGAGAACACTTTCTACATATTCATCCCAAGTCTTTGCCAGAGCATCATCATAATCATCATCCACCTTGATACTTAAACTATCCTTACCATCGTGGTTTTTATCCCAGGCGCGAATGACTCGAAATACTTTCCACTGGCGATCAACAACATGTTCAAAACATAACTCAATCTTGGTTAATCCCTGTCCCCGACTATTGATCGACTGAGTTAGAAAATTACCATAACCCAAATTCCCTCTAGTGGAACACTTTGCCCTTTGTCCGTATAGCGCCAACCTAATCGCATCCATCAGCGTTGTCTTCCCGCCGCCATTCATCCCACCCAATAAAATGATCGGCGTAGCTGGGCGATCGCTAATATTACTTTCTATCGCCAGATCGATAACGTTGCGGTTGGCATAAGCACCAAAATTCTCTAGTACCAGTTGGGTGAAGATCATTTAAACATTTGTCATCTATTCATTAAACAATAAACCTGAACCACACTTTTCTATTAGCGATCGCTTCCAAACTTAATACTTCCCCAAGTTAGCTGTTTAACTTTTTGTACGTCGCCGTCTTGAGATGCAGCCTTCAAATCCCGCTGGCGATGGGCGTTGGCGATCGCTTCTTCCTTAGTGCGAGAACTAGTATTGAAGCATTGTTCCAAACTTTCGTAAATACCCACCCGACGATATTTAGTATGATACTGTCTTTCCGTATCTAGCAGCTTGGTCATCAACTCCAGGTGCATACTATCATCACCACAAATCTCAGCTAGAATATCCCACTCATCGCTACCGATTGCCTTCTCTTCTGCACCTACCCTCATATCCTTAAATACCTCTCCTGTTACTTGATGATAAATACGCGGTAAGCTATCATCAAACTCATGCTTCTCTTCTAGCCAAATTCTTCTAATCTCGCTCAATTCTTCAGGGGTAATTAAATTAATATCTTTAAATTCATCAGGGGCATTTTCCCTGACCTGCACCTGCGCTTCTAATACTTTTGTCAACCAAATTTCTCGCCACTTTCTTAAATAAGGGCCAGGAATATTTTTGATAGTTTTCTCTCCTTTGTTTTCGCGCTCGAAAAGCTGCACTTTGCCACGAAGACGACGAAAATCCCGACGATGACGGTCTTGATGAACATCAAGCTGATTGCGTATATCTAGTAAAGGCTGAAGCCACTCTTTCTCTTCATCATTCTGAATCATGGCTTCCATTGACCTATCTTTATTAACCATAGTGCAAACCCAGCAGCCAAATCTGGAATCACCACAGCTAGGAGTAGAAGTATCAACTACCAAAGGGCATTCATTATCTTCTGTTGCCCCGCGATACATAGAGAACAACTCCTGATTGCTCTTTCCCCAGGGATTTTTACACTGCATGAGATACATCCAAACCTCATCATCACGCCATTCTTGTATCGGACTGTAAATTACAGCATTAGGCAATGTATCGCTATATCGTAAAGAGTTAGACAGATCAGAATCAGATTGCAACAGTTCGCTAACTTTTCCTATCTCGTATTTAGCCATTGTAGTAGCTCGATTAGTACTTTCAGCTTTCCGAGTACCCAGCACTAAAACTGCTTCTCCACTAGTTCTAATTACATTACGAATAAAGTGATTAGAAGGATGAATTTTTAGTCTTTCCGTACACCAACGGAATCCATGGCGAGGTGCAGGATAACCTTTGCCGATCAGATTAACCCAGAATGTGTTCTTTACTTCTGGGATCAGTAAATGAGGTTCTATCGGTAAATTTTGTTCTTGAGCAGCAAGCTTCATTTGCTCCAAAGACTTGTTTACCCAATGAGAGACAATTGGATTTTCTACGAGAGTGTCTGTGGTGATGACATAAACTTTTTTATTCCTTTTTTCTGGAGGTAATGCAGTTAAAGCATTCCAAACAAGCTGCAATGTTGTCGTCGAATCTTTCCCCCCTGAATAACCGATAACCCAAGGCACAGCATCAAGACAGTACAATGCTTGAATCTCCTGTATTAATTTGTCGATATGAGTAACTAACTCAGGTATATCGCGCAAAGCTGACAATGGTGTTTTCGCTTGTGTCATGCCGTCCAAAATAGGTGTTTCTATCCAAGTCTTTTAGACTACCAAATTTTACGGTAACAAGAAATTCGATCCCCTATCATAGCTAAGTTATGAATAGTTAATAAATCTAATCACATTGATTCAGTAACTTCAGCGAACCATCTATGAGGTAAGACTTCCCCTTAGAACATTTTTGTGACGTATCTACGACAAGAACTCTGCACAGAACTACGATAAAATTACAAGCGCTAAAGAACAATATTAAAGGTTTAGTGGGCTAAATCATTAAGAAGAAAATAGTCGAGTTTTTGGTTATCCAGGTAGTAGAAAAGGGACGAAAGCGACTTTGTTTTATCCCCGATGGAGATCAGATTGTTTGTAAAACCTACATGACTCGCGTCGAAGGAAAAAATACAAGACTCAGACATTATCTAGCTCATTTAAAACGAAAAACTCTTTGTTACTCAAAGTCCCCAGAGATGCTGGAATCTTCGATTAGATTACTAGTTCACTATCTTAAGTTTTGGGATGTTCCTGTACCTTATCGGCTTGAATATTGTTATTCAAAGCGATCGCATTTTCCTTGAATCAGACCTCAATCCAGCAACGCCTATGCGTAAGCTTTTAATTATCTTAAATGCCATGATGAAAAACAATCAAGGCTGGCAACCCTAGCTGACCCTAACTTAAAGTTAGCTCGCTTTGTAATTTTAAAGTTGTAAACCTCATCAGTAATTTTTA
>JBCCNG010000413.1:0-4506 GCA_039025955.1 Cyanobacteria bacterium P01_C01_bin.72
AAAGCACGCCAAAAGCTCGAACTTAGTCGTCAAGATTGCGAACGAAAAAACCAAGAATATGCTCAAAAAAAGGACAATATCTTTCAGCTTTACGCTTATTTGGTCTTGATGGATCAAAGGCAAAAGGGCAATATGCCAGCTTGGGAAGGGATCAGAATTGTGCGGGAAAGAAAGGAAGTTTAAGGTCAGGTAGTGGGTAGTAGGTAGTAGGTAGTAGGCATTGGTGACAAGTTAAGGGTGTGTGTTGTTTGTCAATAGGTTTTTAGCTTTTAGCTTTTAGCCATTAGCCGCCACAAGCAAAGCTTGCTTAGTCGCCGTTAGGCGGCGATCTGCGCGTACGCGCTGCGCTTTTAAGAGAAAAGAGCATTTTATTGCCCTAAGTGTCAGGAAAATAACCTCACTTGAGCAAAAATCTTGCACTTTTTATTCAAAAAAAGTCTTGAAACATATGTACATAGATAGTTTTGACTTATTCAGCAAGCCCTACCTAGATAAACCTGAGTTCGATGAGTACAAAATTTGTTCGTTAGCTAGAAGGCAGAAGGCACTTAGTCCTAAAGGATTCCTAAAATTGCAAAAATCTGACTTGATGTTCTACTACGATCGCGATCGTATTTACTACCGTACCATTGAACGAAGTAGCTTTAAACTACTTCGGAAAAAAGGGTTTTCCGACTGTAAAGGAAACTATTATTAGCGAAGCACTTGAGTAAATACAGATAGCGATCGCATTAATTCCTAAAAACGGAATTATTAGTATTTCAATTCCACAAAAAGTTAAGTAAATTGGGGGACAATTAACCTGTATCTGGTAATTTAATTGTAAATATAAATATAAATCTTCGCTTGATTAATTATTAAAATGCCGAAAGTTGTTTCAGTACATTCATATAGAGGTGGTACAGGCAAATCTAATTTTACTGCCAATTTAGCAACTACAATTGCACTGCAAGGCAATCGAGTTGGCGTAGTCGATACTGACATTCCTTCCCCTGGTATTCATAATTTATTTGGTTTGGAACCTGAACAAACTAACGCGACCTTAAATAATTATCTTTGGGGTGAAAGTGCGATTGAAGATGCTGCCTACGATCTTAGCGATAATGTCGGGGTAGAAGATGGCAAGCTTTATCTCGTTCCCTCCAGTATTAAAGCTGATGATATTGCCCGTATTTTGAAAGATGGCCATAACGTCAAATTGATGAATGAAGGATTTCGTCGTTTGGTAAAAACGCTACAACTAGATTATCTGTTTATCGATACTCATCCTGGGCTATCCAAAGAAACCTTTTTGTCGATCGCTATTTCTCACGTGTTGATTTTAATTTTGCGCCCCGACAAGCAAGATTATCAAGGTACTGCTGTAACGGTAGATGTTGCCAGACAGCTTAAAGTTCGCAAAATGCTGTTAGCCATCAATAAAGCATACCAGAAGCTTAATTTTGATGCCTTAAAGCAAAAAGTTGAAGAAACTTATGATGAGAAGGTAGTAGGTATATTTCCTTCTTCCGATGAGATTCTTGAACTTGCTAGTGAAGGAGTGTTTTGTACAAGATATCCGAATCATCCAATCACTCAAGAGTTTCACAAAGTAGCACAGGAAATCATCGCTCTGTAAATATTTAACAATATTGATTACCGAAAGATCAGAAGATTTAATTACTAATAGCTGAAGGTCATTCACAGTTTTTGCAGGTTCCCCCCCTTTGCTAGTTACCGCAAACTCGATTGGCTTATTGTGGAAAGTATCTCTGAAGCTGACATGATGAAACAAATCAATCGAAGAAAAAAGTTAACAGAATTAAAGATTGAAATCGCTCAAAATATAAGAGCTAAAGATATAGCAATTGACTCAAAGTAATTTCTTTCAAGAAGTTCAAGAAGACTTAGCCGAGGTGGATTGGGATGAATTTTGGAGCTAATTTCAATGAATAGAAAGTTGAGACTCCGAACAACATTAGTAGTACCATTTGTACTGCAAATTCTTACTGCCGTGGGATTGGTGTGGTTTATTACCTATCGTGGAGGACAAGAAGCTGTCAACGAAGCAGCCACTCAGTTACGTTCGGAATTGACCAGTCGTATTACAGAAAAACTAGATTCTTATACTAATATTCCCCAACCGATTAATAGTTTGAATGCTAGTGCTTTTATTCAAGGTGATATCAACGTCAGTAACCCTCAAGGACATTATCGCTTTTGGCAGCAAATGCAAATTTATCCCGCGATCAGCTATATCTATTGCGGTGACGAACAAGGTGGTTTTTTAGGAGTAGGAAGACTGAACGATCGTGATCGCTCGGAACTTTCTCTTTTATACAGCAACGTAAATACCAATTTTCAACGTCAGGATTTTGCTTTTGACGATCTCGGAAACCCGACTGTTAAAACTGGCACAATTGAACAACCCTTCGATCCTCGTTTGCGTCCCTGGTACCAAGCAGCTAAAGCAGCTAAAGCAAAAGTTTGGAGTGAAATTTACCCCAGTTTTTCTACTTCACATCCGACTATAACTGCTAGCCTTCCTGTATACGATCGCAATAATGGTTATTTAATGGGAGTATGTGCGACGGATTTCTTTTTACCTGCAGAAGTTAGTAATTTTTTACAAGAACTAAGGATAGGTAAAACTGGTACGGCTTTTATTATGGAAAGATCGGGTCAATTGGTAGCAACTTCTTCATCCGCATCAATGGTAAATGGAACAGGAGAAAATACTAATCGGCTTTTAGCTACTAAGATCGATGATTTAAAGATCGCTGCTACTGCCGAGTTTTTGCGCGATCGCTATAAAAACCTAAATCGGATTGAGTCTGTAAAAAAACTAAACTTCAAACTAGACAGAGAGCGACAATACGTTCAGGTAGCACCGTTTCAAGATGAAAATTTAGATTGGATCGTAGTTATAGTTATCCCTGAAGGGGATTTTATGACCAAGATTAACGATAGTCGGCGTAATACCTTCTGGTTCAGTGTGGCTGCTCTAAGCATTGCGATCGCTATTGGGATTTACACTTCAGGTTTAATTACTAAGCCCATTAAAAAAGTATCTAATGCCTCTAATGAATTAGCTCAAGGAGAATTAGAGCGGCAGGTTCAATCTAGTCCCATTGTGGAAGTAGATACTTTAGCTAATTCTTTTAATTCAATGGCACAACAGCTTAAGTCTAGTTTTGATACTTTACAAGAAAGTGAATCGCGTTTTCGCGGTCTAGTTGATAATATTCCTGGGGCAATTTATCGCTGTCAGTACGACGCTGACTGGACAATGACCTATATTAGTGATTCCATCGAAACAATTTGTGGCTATTGTGCTTCAGAACTAATTGAAAATCAGGTTAGAACCTATACTAGTATAATTCATCGCGAAGATCGTAATTTGGTAGAAGATACGATCCAACAAGCAATCTCCCAACAGAAACCCTACAAGGTTGATTATCGTCTGATTCATAACGACAAAAGTATCCATTGGGTTTACGAACGAGGTCAAGCTATCTTTGATCGCCAAGGAAATACACTTTACTTAGATGGCGTGATTTTTGATATCAGCGATCGCAAACGAGCCGAAGAAGCCTTAAGAATAACGGAAGAGAATTATCGCAGTATCTTTGAAAATGCTTTAGAGGGTATCTTTCAATCTTCTCCCCAGGGTTACTACATGAGCGTTAATCCTGCTTTAGCCAAAATATATGGCTACGAATCGCCAGCAGAAATGATCGGGAGTATTACTGATATTGGCACGCAAATTTATGTCGATCCCCAAAGACGCGCAGAATTTAGAGAATTACTAGCCAAAGACGGCAAAGTCAAAAATTTTGAATATCGCTGCTACTGCAAAGATAAAAGTATTATTTGGACTCAGATCGATGCTCGCGTTGTTAGAGATAACAATGGCAATGTTCTTTATTACGAGGGTATTGTCCAAGATATTACAGAACGTAAACAGCGCGAAGCCGAACTAAGAAAACAACTCCAAGAATTAAAAATTGAAATTGATCAGAACAAGAGAGCAAAAGATGTAGAAACCCTTACTCAAAGTACTTTTTTTCAAGAGGTACAAGAAGAAGTAGCAGAGGTAGATCTAGATGAATTTTGGAGTTAATGAATAGTGGGCAGAATCAAACTTAGTATTAAATCAAAGTTGCAAATCATGCTGTTGATTGCCAGTTTGGGGTCGATTTTAGTTGTTGGTTATCTCAGTTGGAACAAAGCAAACGGAATTCTGACTGAGCGCATATTTAGCGAACTAACTGTAGTCAGGACTTCTAAAGCCTATCAAATTGAATCTTATTTAAATTTGTTTCGCCAGCAAATTGAAACCCTGTGTGAAAATAAGATGGTGGTAGAAGCGATGAAGGAGTTTGATACAGAATTCGATCAACTGGAACGAGCTTCGATCTCTCTAGATTCGCAAAAAAAGATTGAAAGCTACTATAACAAAGAATTTTTACCCCGATTAGCCAAAAATATCGATGGTACTCCAGTTTATGAAACTTATAGACCTAC
>JBCCNG010000414.1:0-4499 GCA_039025955.1 Cyanobacteria bacterium P01_C01_bin.72
AAATATATCAATAGCATATAAATAACCGTCCCTACTGTAAACAGCGACAATATCTTTGCCCACTGCTGGAGTAGTCAGAGGTTTGTTTTTAGTTGTCTTGAAGCTCCAAATTACCTCTCCAGAAAGAGCATTGATTGCATACAAATAACCGTTACCGCTTCCAACAAAAATCACATCATTAGAAACTGCTGGCGAAGAATAAGTTAGTGCAAAATCGAAAGTGAAAGTTTTTAAATTCAAGGGAAACTTAAACTCCCATTTCTTTTGCCCAGAATAAAGATCTATTGCTAATAAGTATTCATCTACAGTCTTGTAATCCATTTGACGGTAGCTCAAGTAAATCGTATTTTTAGCTACCACAGGATAAACAAAATCATTGCATTTTTTCAGTTTATGTGTCCAAATTTCTTTACCTGTCTGACTTGTTAATCCGTATAAGTTTCCACCAGAGTTACTAATGCAGACTATGCCATTATCCGACGCAATACCGCAATTCCATGATGGTGTCCAACCTCGAACAGCATTTGATTGTCTAAACTTCCATTTAATTCCCTTGAATCTTCTCACACCTGTTGTTTCGTAAAACCCAGTTCTTTCGGAGTTTGCTCGATACATTTTTAAAATCAAAGATGTTAATTGAATCTACTCTTCAACCTGATAGCCAAACTCAGCCAAACGTAGCCGCGACTGTCGCCACTTAGGTTCAACTTTAACAAATAACTCTAAGTGAACCTTGCCAGAAATTAGCTTTTGAATTTGCTGGCGGGCTGCTGAACCGATGGTTTTGAGCATACTGCCTTTTTTCCCAATTAAAATTCCCTTTTGAGAACTCCGTTCAATGTTAATTGCTGCATTTACCTTAGTAACTTTGGGCGTTGTTTCAATTTTTTCAATTGCAATCGCCACCGAATGGGGAATCTCTTGACGGGTATGCAGTAAGATTTGCTCCCGAATCAACTCGGCAATAATAAAACGTTCTGGCTGATCGGTAACTAAGTCGGGAGGATAATAATAAGGGCCAGGTTCTAATTTGCTAATCAAAGCCTGCTGCAACTCTTGTGTTCCTTGTCCCTGAGTAGCTGAAAACTTGACTGTTGACCAGTTTGTCTCCGCAATCAGATCGGCATAGGTATCATCAATAAACTGACAGTTGCTTGGCTGAAGGTCAACCTTGTTTAAACCGAGGACTACAGGGGTGTCTAGGCGCTTAAGGATCTCAAAAATAAAGCGATCGCCCGTTCCCGCTTCGCCAGAACTGTCTACCACAAAGAGAACGAGATCTACAGACTTGATCGCGGTTTTGGCATTTTGCACCAGAACTTTGCCTAACTCGTGGTGAGGTTTATGAATACCAGGGGTATCGACGAAAATAATTTGCGCCTCTGGAGTTGTGAGAATTCCCTGTAAACGATTGCGAGTAGTTTGGGCGACGGGAGAAGTAATGGCAATTTTTTGCCCGATTAGGTGATTCATCAAGGTAGACTTGCCAACATTTGGTCTACCGACAATGGCAATAAAACCCGATTTGAAATTTGGCTCGGCGATGGGAATTGTAGTAACAAAGCTGTCGATATTTGTTTCTGGAGAATCCATGAATTATAAGATTAAGTATAGAGATTAAGGTTAGCAATCAAGAATGTCCATAACGTATTCTCCCTGATTAACGCATTGGTTTGTAGACAGATCGAAAACAATTCCTGATGTTTCAGCACAGACGCTAATAATTTCGGGAGCAGTTTTTTGTTTATTGAAGCTGAGAAGCTGATAAATTTGTTCTCCCGCTTTGACCCTGGTTGATAAAGGTAATCTTGACTGGATCATTCCCCCTGTTGGGGCGTAGTAACTATTAATTTTTTGTTTGGCTACGAGGGCAACTTCTGTAGTGTCAATTGCACCAGACAGCATTTGTTTGTAGGTGAGGTAGTTTTTAATCCCCGCTACTCCTTTGGCAACGGAACTAGGATTCATTGCCATTCCTGCTCCTAATTCCAGCGTCCAGGCTTCAAGATCAAAGCGAATATCCCGTCCCAAGTTAGCCAATTCTCGTTCTAAAGCTAGCCAGGGCTTGAGAAATGCCTCATCAAAAGCATCACCGTCATATTTATCCATCAGCACACCATAATCCAACAGCAGATATTTAATACTCCCGGCTCTTTCCTCAAAGCCAAAAGTATAGTCGATCGCCTGATTACTAGAGCTATGAATGTCAATCACATAATCGGCATCTAAACATAAAGACTGAAGCTGATAACGATACTGGCGACTAATCGGCGCGCTGCGGGGTAGCTTAAGCCGTTCTAACTCCTCTGCCCAAGCCTGTTTAATTTTAACTAGATAGTTGTGGCGAATCGTTTCTGGGGGCAAATCTAGCTGAGATTGTGCAAATTCAGGTAAATCTGAGACTTTCTGTTCATAATCCCAGAAAATTCGATTCCAGTTTTTACCATCGTAGCTATTAAACCGTCCTGTAGAAAAAAAGTGCGATCGCTGATTAACCCCCAAAGGATTACATACGGGTACGAGCCAAATTTCTCCCTGTAGCTGATTGGCATCTAAAGCGGTTAAATATTCAATTAACTGCTGAATCACAGCATTGCCTACAATTTCCGCCCCGTGGAGGTTTGCCTGAATATAGGCTTTTTTACCAGGGTGATCGCCACAAAATTTGTAAATCTGTAGGGATAAGACATCCCCAGAAGCAAGCTTGAGTAAGTCAACGGTAGAAATATCAGGGTTCATCTAATCTTTTTCTCACCCGAATAAGCACAGTCAAGATGCTTAGTTTAGCCTCATTAGCCTCAACCAAAAGAATTGTAAACAAAATGTAAAAACTAAATTGAAGTACGCGGAGGTTCTCTTTGCATTTTAAAATTAGATGTAGCGTATATTTACTTAGATATTTTGGCGTTGGTTATTAGTTTTTAGTTACTAATTTTTAGTTCCCTCACAGAGACATGAGTTTACCCCAAAAGTTATTATCGGGATTTTTAGTTGGTCTATGCCTAACTTTAACCACCTTTAAAAGCGATCGCGCTAACGCCGAGGCTTTAGATCAGTCAGAAATTCGCTCTCTAGCGCGAAATATTACGGTCAAAATTGTTGATGTCAACAACTCTAGCAATGGTTCAGGAGTAATCTATAGCCGCAAAAATAATGTTTACTCCATTCTGACTAACCAGCATGTAGCTGGAAACGGCAGCAATTACGAAATTTATACCCCTGACGGCAAAAGCCATCAAATTACTTACAAAGAAGAAGTTCCTGGTTTGGATTTGATGGTAGTCCAGTTCCAAAGCGAAATTGACTATAAAACCGCCGAACTAGGAGACTCGGAAGAAATTGCGCCCCTACAGCTAATTTACGTGGCGGGTTATCCTGCTATTCAGGCAGATCTCGATATTGTTGATGGCAAAATTAGAAGTATTCGCCGCGATGTCTTACAAAACCCTGCGGATAAGTTAGGCTACGCCCTCGTCTATACCAATCAAACTCTCCCTGGCAGCAGTGGTGGTGCTATTTTGGATGAACAGGGTTATCTGGTGGGTATCAACGGAGAAGCTGAAAGAGATATTAGAAGCGGTCGGGATATCAGTCGGGGAATTCCCATTAACCTGTTTATTTCCTTGTCTTTTAACAATTTGCCAGAAGATCAGTTTGACCAGGAAAAATACGAATCAGAAAGACGGGAAGCCGAGCGTCGGACAGAAGAACGGATTGCCGCAGAACGTCGAGAAGCCGAGCGTCGAGCAGAAGAGAAAATTGCCGCAGAACGCAGAGAAGCCGAACGTCGAGCAGAAGAGAGAATTGCCGCAGAACGCAGGGAAGCCGAGCGTCGGGCAGAAGAGAGAATTGCCGCAGAACGCAGGGAAGCCGAACGTCGAGCAGCAGAACAAAGAGAAGCAGAGATTGCTTATTTACCCACAGTAGCCAACAACGGCAAGTACTCCTTGGCATATAACATTGCTCAAACCGATGAGGAAAAGATTCGCGCGTTAGCAATGACTCCTGAAGGTAGGACTATAGTTACCAGCAGCGATCGCCAGTTAAAAGTCTGGAATGGACAGACGGGCAGCCTCGAACAGATCATCTACGCCCACGAAGAAGATGTCAGAGCGGTCGCCCTCAGCAATGACGGCGCTACCATTATTAGCGGAGGGGATGATGGCTGGATCAAAATTTGGAATCGTTATTCAGGTCAGCTAGAACGTACCCTTGAAGGTCATGAGGATAAAGTCAATAGCCTTGCTCTCAGTCCTAACGGGAGTGTAATTGTTAGTGGTGGAGATGACGAAGTAAAGGTGTGGAGTCGCTATACGGGCAAACTAGAACGTACCCTCGAAGGGCATGAGGAAGCAGTTAAAAGTGTGGCGATTAGTGGCGACGGGGAAACTATTGTTAGCGGGGGGCAAGATAATGATGTGAGGATTTGGAAATGGCGTACCTGGGAATTGAAACACGTCCTTAAGGGACACGAAGAAGAGGTGAGAACAGTGGCAATC
>JBCCNG010000415.1:0-4473 GCA_039025955.1 Cyanobacteria bacterium P01_C01_bin.72
AAAACAATGGGTTTAAAGCCCTGCCCTTTGAGGGCGACTTTTCTTCGATAGATTATACATCAAAACTTTATATGTCAATGGTTTCAGTCATTGTATAATCAACGTATGAAAGCTAGGTACAACTATCGAATTTATCCCACTTCAATGCAGCGCATCGCGTTAGCTAAGTTATTCGGCTGCATAAGAGTCGTTTATAACGATTCTCTAGCTTTGTGTCGATTGAGTAGCAAGCTACCAAAGACTTCTGCACTCCAAAAACTGTTTATAACTTTAGCTAAGAAAACGAATGATAGGGGGTGGCTCAAAGATGTCTCAGCCATACCGTTGCAACAATCAATAGCCGATCTTGGAGTAGCATTTAAAAACTTCTTTTCTGGCTTAAAATCCAGTAGAAAAGTGGGCTACCCCAGATTCAAAAAACGTGGCAATCAACAGAGTGCAAGGTTTACTCGTGGCGGTTTTTCAATTCATAGGGACAAGGTGTATCTGGCTAAAATTGGACTTGTTAGCACTAAGTGGTCTAGACCTCTACCGAGCGTTCCTAGTTCGGTAACGGTAATTAAAGACTGTTCTAACAGATATTTTCTCAGCTTTGTAGTGGATGTCGAACCAATATCTAAACCCGCATTAAGAGAATCAATTGGTGCGGATTTGGGTTGTGCGATTTTTGCTGCATTGAGTAACGAAGAAAAAGTCTATAGCCCAGACTATTCAAAACTAGATCGCAAGATTCGGCGCGTTCAAAAACAACTAGCTAGATGTACTAAAGGTAGCAATAGAAGAGAGAGGGGTAGGCTAAAGCTTGCTCGTCTTCACGCTAAATTAAAGGACAAGCGAAAAGATTTTCTTCATAAGCTATCTACTCGCCTAGTTCGAGAAAACAAAATAGTAGTGCTAGAAGATCTAAACGTCTCTGGAATGGTCAAAAACAGAAAATTAGCCCATGCTATATCCCAACAAGGGTGGAGTACGTTTCGTACCATGTGCGAGGCAAAATCCAAACAATACCTAGATCGAGAAGTACGAGTAATTGATCGCTGGCAACCCACTAGTCAAGTTTGCTCTAGCTGTGGCTATAAATGGGGCAAGCTCGATCTTTCGGTACGAGAGGTAGTTTGTTTGAGGTGTGGCGAAAAGCATTGTCGCGATACCAACGCTGCAAAAGTAATTAACAATGTCGGGGTAGGGCATATCCACGACACAAAACGGACGCGGAGAGAGCGTAAGTCTTCTGCAAAGGAAGCAATTCTCAATGAAGCGTCAACCCGTAAAGTAGAGTGGGAACAGCTATCGCTGCCCATCTAGATTTGGAATCACCGCCCTTATAGAGCGAGTGAGGATGTCAACTTGAAACTCATCAGAAATAAACTTATTCTTTGCGCCTACATGCGAACAAGCCTTCACTTTAAGCCATCACCATGCCGCCATCGACGTTAAACACCTGACCTGTAATGTAAGCGGCAGCGGGATCTGAAGCTAAAAAGCGAATTGCGCCAGCTACTTCTTCGGGTTTGCCATAGCGCCCGAGAGGAATAAATTTGATAATCTCTTCTGACTTTAAATCGTTAGTCATGTCGGTAGCAATGAAGCCTGGGGCAACTGCGTTGACTGTAACACCACGATTAGCCAACTCCTTGGCTACAGTTTTGGTAAAGCCAATCACACCAGCTTTAGCGGCGCTGTAGTTAGCCTGCCCTGGGTTGCCCATTTGTCCTGCCACTGAAGCGATATTAATAATCCTACCGCTGCGCTGCTTGAGCATAGTTTTACTTACGGCTTTGGTACAGAGAAATACCCCTGTCAAATTAAGATCGATTACCGCCTGCCATTGTTCAGGCTTCATCCGTAGCAAAAGAGTATCCTGAGTAATGCCAGCATTATTTACCAACACGTCGATGCGTCCCAACTCATCGAGCGTAGTTTTAATTAGATTATTTACCTCATCGCTTCGAGAAACATCAGCTTGTATGGCGATCGCTTTTCCTCCAGCCGTAGTTATTTCTTGAACTGTAGCTTCTGCGGCATCACTAGAGCGAGCATAGTTAATTACGACCTTTGCCCCTTGAGTAGCCAACGCTAGTGCGGCGGCTTTGCCAATTCCTCTCGAAGCACCTGTAACGATTGCCACCTTGTCTTTTAAGTGCTGTAAATTCTCTGGCAGTAACTCCATACCTTGCCCCTCTTCAATAAGCTTAAGAAACTAAATAAAATTACCTAGCTTTCCCATTAACTTAGTTATCATATAGGCTAAATAGTCTTTCGGACTAATTTTTTCGTTGCGACTAATTTAATCAAGGATACAAAAAGCGATCGCCATGGCAGTTAAAAAGCAATTTTCCAGTTTTGAAGATTTACTCTCTAGCTCGAACGTTCCTGTTTTAGTAGACTTTTATGCTACTTGGTGTGGTCCTTGCCAGATGATGTCTCCCGTTTTAGAGCAGGTAGGGGCAACTTTGCGCGATCGCCTCCAGGTAGTTAAAATTGACACTGATAAGTATCCTAATCTTGCTTCTAAGTATCAGGTAGAAGCATTGCCAACGCTAGTTTTATTCAAAAATGGTCAACCTGCAACCAAGATTGAAGGGGTTCATCAAGCACCACAGCTAATTCAGCATTTGAGTACTTTGGTTTAAATGTTAGATCTCGTAAGATATTGTCTAATTTCATTAATTTCTGAGGTATTCTCTTTAACCGGTCTTTTTAGAGTCAGGTAGATCTTTTCCAAATTGGGCTAGCTGCTTTGACGTTAACCAAGCTGTTTTCCTAAATCATTCAACATCGATTTCGTTTCCATAGCCAAGCGCAAAGTGTTTTGGCTAGTTCTCTCTGTCTGCTCATCTGCCTGGTGTAGTTGAGCAAAAATTTTGTCTAATGCTGTAGAGTATTGAGACTCATTCTGTGCTTCTAAACAACAACCCATATTTTGTCCTATGGTGCGATCGCAATGGACTATGGGCTGATTGCCATTTGAGTAAACTGTTAATCATTTAAACTGCACTGTGAATTAAAAAATCTGAAAATCCTTTGAATACGTTCTTTAAAGATAAGATCTTATTGATTGTTCAGCTAAAAAACTTGGTTTTCTGAGTTTTCTTAAAAGCTAAGAGCTGAAAGCTGAGAGCTAAAAATCATTAAACTGGAGCGAAGCTAATTCACATCAGACGTTTTTTATTAATTGAAAACTCGCAAACTTTTGTTTTGCCTCCTCTGCTCCCTCGCCACCCTGCTCCCCACTTCAGAATATAAGTCTCTTATCACTTTTGAGAAATAGTATGACACAGTTTTTGTACAAAGCTGATATGGAGGATATTAGCAAACGATTAGATTGCTGACATCCTCTATTGTTTGATCGCTCAAAACTAGCGGTTTATCTTAATAGCAGAATTATAATTTATGCTTAAGTCAACCTCAATTTAATTGAGTGAAGCAACCAAAGTAATCTTGGCAGAAGAAAAGGGAAAAAGTTTGATATTATGAATTTCAACTTAGATTAAAACAAAATGAGAGGAGAATGAGAGAGAAATGAGAGAGCTTGGCAATTCCTTACGGGTCAGTCACTTTGCCGCCTATACAAAACTAATCGATATTTGAACTATTGATTACTATTCTGATTCAAATTAAATTATCTTACTTTTTTCATTGGCTTGTCTTTTGACTAATACGTCGTCGCAAATACGCATATTTGCTGTCAGGTTGGGATGCCAATTTAGATTGAGAAACATTTATGACCAGTGCTACTTTCGGCTCTTTACTTCCCTTTTCTGAAGAAAGATCTATCTCTTGCTTAACTGAGGAGCAGCAGCAGCTTTTACCTACTTCAGAAGATATCCAGTTTTTTCGCGAACACGGTTGGTTTACAACCCAGAAGGTAATTCCTGAAGCTCTAATTGAGCGTATTTTTCTCGTCAGTGAAGAATTTTATCAGGGCGATCGCGATGCCGAATTGCCCGATGCAAGATGTTCTAACTGGAAGCAAGGGGATTATAGCGCAGTGAGAAATAACGAATACATCTCCTTTCAGAAAAAAGCGTTTCGCCAGCTTTCGCTACAGCCAATTATCGGGGCGATCGCAGCTCGTTTAATGAATACGGATACGGTACGATACTTTCAAGACCAGTTGATTAGCAAAGAACCCAATCATCAAGACAATACGAAAGTAGGTTGGCATACAGATCGCTCTTACCATTCAAACTGTACTTCCGATAAATTGCTGACGGTTTGGATTCCGCTTCACGACGTTGATGAAGAACATGGACCGCTAGTTATGGTTGATCGCAGTCATAAATGGGCAAAAACGGATCACATGAGGGGATTTAATCAAGATAATCATCATGAAATCAAGCAGAGTTTCGTGCGACAGGGGAGAGATTTTCGGCAAGTTCCCATTGTGCTGAAGAAAGGTAAGATCAGCTTTCATTGTTCATCTCTAGTTCATGGTAGTTACCAAAACCGTAGCAATATGATGCGTCGAGC
>JBCCNG010000416.1:0-4473 GCA_039025955.1 Cyanobacteria bacterium P01_C01_bin.72
AGCGTCTGTTGGGGCGACCCCCACAGTGGTAATGTTCACTTTACCAGAGATAATCAGATCACTCTCTTCGACTTTGATCAGTGTGGCTATGGTTGGCGTGTTTTTGACTTAGCTAAATTTTTACAGGTATCTTTGAATGCAGGTATCAACTGTCAGGTAAGGGAGGGATTTTTTCAAGGCTATCAAGAAATTCAAGTTTTGACTGATGCTGAAACTTCATCCCTTCAGGCTCTCACAAAAATGGCTCATATTTGGGCTTGGGCGATTAGTATCAAAGCAGCCGCATTTCATAACTGGTCTAGACTAGACCGTTTTTATGTCAATCGGTATCTCAATCAGCTTAGAAGGCTCAGTAGCCAAGGATGGCAATTGTTCTAGCTCTAGGTCATCTTTTACGTCAACCCCTCGCGACAGAGACAAAAAGCAAATTGCTTGTTTGGGCTTGAGTTATTCGGTGTTTAATTAAGCTAATCTATTTAAACGCTGGTTAAGTAAAGACATTGGTTAATTACCAAGTAAAATAGATGGTTTTAAATCTGATCGAAGCTTCTTCTTTAGCAAAAATAGATCGCCAAACTGAGGCAGTTCAAGCAAATAGCTCCCCCGCTCAATACGAAATTATACGTCAAGTTATCTATTACACTGCTGATTTAGAATATCAGTCTCTGATCCGATTTACTGATGGTGTATTAGCCAAAGGTGCAGCCGCATTAACAGCAGCGATGCCCATTGTTGTCGATGTACCAGAAATACAGGTAAGTATCGTTCCCAACCTGCAAAAAACCTTCGCTAATCCAGTTTATTGTTGTACCACCAACGCCTCTGAGACAGAAACAGCAGAGAGTAAAGCCGCCAGTGGCTTAGAAATCTTAGGAGGTAAATATCCCAACGGCATTTTTATCATTGGGCAAGATCAAGCTGCTTTAAAGACAATGGTGAATTTGCTAGAGAATAAAACTATTAAACCCAGTTTAGCGATCGCAACTCCGCCTGTGTTTATCGAATCTGAGGCAAAAAAAAAGCTCAAAAACTCCTACATTCCCCATATCTCTATTAAAAGTTCTAAAGGTGGTGCTAACGTCGCATCAGCTATATTCAAGAGTCTAGTCAACTTAGCTTGGTGTGCAAATCAAAATCATTAGTCATTCGTGACAAGTTAAGACAAAAGTAATAAGTCCAAACATAAGTTTGTATTGCTACATATCAAATTAGCAATGGCTGAATTTAAACTTGCTTCGAGCCTAAAAACACTCCTATTCCCAGCAAGATAGTCACACCACCAACAAGCAAACCAATCGAAGGCACTTCATTAAATAAGATCGCTCCCAGTAGACTTGCCACTACAGGTTCAAATAGTAAGCTGAGACTGATTAAGGTAGGAGACAGCCAGCGTACAGCCCAGTTTAAGCTAGTATGTCCGATAACTTGAGACGTAATTGCCATCGATAATACACATAGATAAACTTCGCTGGAGTAGCCAAGATACCCAGAGTTGCCGAAAAATGGCAGAGGTAATAAACATAGGGCTGCCGCAGAATATGAGATCGCAATGTAGTTTGCTGTACTCAAGCCACGGCGCTGTGCCTGAGAGCCAAAAATGATATACAGGCTAGACATCACCGCCCCCAATAGAGCCAGCAGATCTCCCACAAGACGATTACTGTAGTTCCCCGCTTGTGTATTATCGGCAACCGCCATAATTATCCCTCCCAGTAGAGCAACACCGATAGCAATAACCTTGCTCGGAGACAGCTTTTCTTTGTACCACCACCAGGAAATTAACCCTACCCAAATTGGATTTGTAGTTACCAAAACTGTCGAAGCCGCGATCGAAGTATAGGAAAGAGAAGTAATCCAGGTGGCAAAATGAATACCTAGACATAATCCTGCGGCGAGCGCTAAATAATAAGCTCTAGATTTACAGCGATCAAGCTGAAAATTCCTCCAGGTAGGCAACAAGATCACCGCCGACAAAATCATTCGTGCAGCCGCGAGAAACAGGCTAAAACCGACTTTATTGCTAGGCACAACTGCTGCCACTGCCAACCGCACCCAAATAGCCGCTAGAGAAACGCCAACTATGCCAACTATAACAACAATCAAGATTTGTGATCGCTTAGGCTGCTCCATTAATTGCCAAACATTTATGATTAGATAGATAAACAGTGTGATTCGTTTTACTGAGGAAATCTAGCTCAATATTATGTAAATTATCTATTATGTAAATCATCTATGTCTAACTTACCCCCATTAAACACCGAGACAATCTGGGCAATTCTCAACGAAGAAATAGAAGATGCAATCGTCAATCAATTAGTTTGGTACTACCTGGGCTATCGCTATGATGAGCAAGAGCAAACTTGGAACGCGGATGCCACCATTGATGATTGGGGCGAGGCATATCCCGAACCGCCTGATTTTATTGCCAACCGCCCTCCTACAGTCAAGCTAACCCGCTCTATTCCCAAAGCAAACAAACAGCTACTCAAAGAAAAACTCGGGTTTAAAGGCTACAAACTAGGAGAATTTGGACCAAGACAAACCCGCCGCGCCACTGCTGCCAACTGGCTATTAAACTATATGGAATCAATTTAAGCTCCCTACTTCTACGCCTATCTTAAGATTCCCTACCTTAGACTGCGGTAGGTAGTTCCGCCGACATTGATTTCTCTTGTATAGTGCTGCTGCCATAATAAGATTGATACCAGGTAACGAAACTAGCTAATCCTTCGGTAATGGAAGTAGTCGGTTTAAAGCCAATATCGTTGATAAATTCACTCACGTCGGCGAAGGTTGCAACTACATCTCCTGGCTGCATCGGTAAAAAGTTTTTCTGAGCAGATTTACCCATTAAAGTTTCCAGAATAGCGATAAATTCTTGTAGCTCGACGGGATTATTGTTACCTAAATTGTAGATCTTGTAGGGAGGACGGGACTTAGTACGATGGGGAATCAGCTTAACGATGCCTTCTACCACATCATCAATATAAGTAAAGTCCCGCATCATCTTACCGTAATTATAAACATCAATGGGTCTGTCTTCAGCGATCGCTTTAGCAAATTTATGGTAAGCCATGTCTGGTCTACCCCAAGGACCATAAACCGTAAAGAAACGTAGTCCTGTGGTGGGAATCTGATACAAATGACTATAGGCATGAGCCATTAACTCATTAGCCTTCTTGGTTGCGGCATAAAGCGATACGGGAGTGTCTACCTGATCTTCGGTGGCAAAAGGAACTTTAGTGTTTTTACCATAGACTGAACTAGAGGAAGCAAAAATAAAATGCTTGATATCACCGTGGCGACAGCCTTCGAGAATATTAGTAAAGCCAACTAAATTACTGTCTACATAAGCATGAGGATTTTCCAGGGAGTAGCGTACCCCAGCTTGAGCTGCGAGATTAATCACCACGTCAAAATCATGCGCCTGGAACAAATCTGCCGTTAACAGGCGATCGCTAATATCAAGATATTCAAAGGTAAACTTAGGGTGGGGTAATAGTTGTTCTAAACGAGCTTCTTTGAGCCTAACATCATAGTAATGATTAAGATTATCTACCCCGTGTATTTGATTCCCTTCGGCTAATAGTTTTTTAGTCACGTGAAACCCAATAAAACCAGCAACACCAGTAACTAAAATTTTCATTGATAAATTCTCCTCTAACGGCTAACTAGTCCCAGATTTAAACCATGATGAGCGCATAATTACTCTGTCTAACAGTTGAGGGTAATCAATTAACTATCAGGGTCTAGATTGATCAAAGTGTTACCATCTTGCCTGTCAGGATTAAATATGGCAAATATTATCATCAAAAACCTGAAGCTTTAAGCTGCTTGTAATCTCTAAGCAATTTTATTGATTTAATTATTGGTTTTGCCAAAAAACATAGAGAAACAATACAACTTGTGACAGAAGTGGGCAAATTGAAGTTTTCACAATATAGTTAAGGTAATCAAAAAATAAACATTGCACTGGATGGGAGTTGTACCGTTGTGACCCATTGCTAAAAACCGAAGGAGAGCGAGCCAGTGAGTGATCCTGAGTTGCCGAGAGGCGCAAGGAAACAAAACAAGCAGTGGCAGGTTTTTAGACAGTCAGATTGAGTTAGTTAGGTGTGGAGTTTCTATCGCTTCCTCCACTTAGTTACTTTCGAGGGAAGGCGCAACCCTTCATCAAAACGGTCTTAGATAGTAGACGTATTTGACTCTCTCAATCAATTTATACAATTCATAAATAATATTAACTTCGGTTTCCTTAGTCTAATTATCATGATTGGGTTAAGGTCTTTTTTTGGAGTATAGCCAATCTCTCACGAATATCAATCAAATTCCATGGCTCACTCTACCAAGGAAGTACTTCGCCATTAGCGTGCCAAAATGTTCCTGTATTGTCTAGATTCAGTGCCGCAATTCGAGCAAGTAACCCTTGGACGGAAGTTTCTGTAGTAATCCCAGCATCAGTAAAGCCAGTCA
>JBCCNG010000417.1:0-4473 GCA_039025955.1 Cyanobacteria bacterium P01_C01_bin.72
AAGAATCTGTGTGGTGTAGATATAATCATCGCTAATCTCCAGGGAGTTGACTTTGAAGATGCTAATTTAACCAAAGCCAAAATAAATAATGCAATTATACGTCATAGTAATCTGAATAATGCTAACTTGACCAATACCAATCTAATCGGGGCGAATATTTGCGGCGTAGATCTCGATCGGGCAAATCTCAAGGGAGCAAAACTCAAGTCCGTAGTCAGCGATCGCCATACTCAGCTATCCCTCAAAGAAAATTCGAGCAAAACTAATTTAATGGTCAAGGAAAGACCGACAGTAAAAGTCATACCAGAAGACTCAACCAAAATACAGCACAATCAGGAGCAACAGACTCAGGCGATCGCCAGCGCCGCAAATAAACAGAAGTCAGCACCTAATATATTGAGAATCTTACTGTTAGGAATTGTGGCAATGGTAACAGCAGCAGGATATTTCTTCTGGAGACAAAACCCTGACTATTCCTGGAGAGAACAAATTGAAGCAGGGAAAGTTAAGCTAGAGCAGCTAATGCCCTAGAATGAGCCAAAAACTTCATCTTCTCTACCTTTCCACCATTCTCCTAATTTTAAGAGATCTCCCTGTATATCTTCCAACTCGCTGATATATTCTTGGGGTGGTATTTGAGCTTTACGCTCCTGTAATTTGCGTAATCGAAGCTGCACTAACAGCCACGGCTTAGAAATTCCGTCCGTTGCTTCGATGTATTGAGCTAGTTCTTTACTATCCATGGCTAACTATAGTCGTTTTAATTATGATTAATTCTTACACACTCTAAGCTCGACTTTATCCATTTTGAGAGAAAAGTGAGGTTAAACAACGATACAGTAATTTAGGTGTATCACTAAGCTTGAAATATCAGTTCCAATCTAGCTGTGGAAATCATCAGTGTTTTCCTGTCTTTTGCCAATCTCTTCTCCAAAAAGGTCTGGAATCATGTTCAAGTCTTGTTAGTGGGTTCAATTCTAACAACAGGAAAAAGAACCGTAACTTCAACAAGGTGATTAGAGATGGCGAGGCAACCTCGCCCTCTCTCACGTTCAATACTAGAAGTAATGGGATTAGCCCAACAGCGTAACTTTCAGAACTATCATCGAGTATTAAATGGTGCAGTGTGGTCAAACCTCTAAGCTAGCAGAATATTACTCACAACTTTAGTGATGACATTTATTCCTAAAGGAACAATTGTCTGCGGGATAGACGATACGATAGGACGGAGAAAAGGGCGAAAACTACAAGCCAAAGGTATATATGCAGTGCGTACGCGCAGATCGTCCTAAAGGGTACCGCTACGCATATCGTCACGACTGGCGAATCTTCGATTCGCGCACCCATTACGTTCGAGTCATAGTCATTTTGTCAAAGTTAGCGGTTTGCGCTGGTTATCAATGATGTTGTTGGATGGGTCGTCCTTGTCTCAAAGGAGCAAGATGACCCAACTTAGAGCAAGTTTTAATCGATGCCAATACAGATTGGTCAAAAATTACGCTTGCTAGTTGGTACGGACAGGTCAATCGTCTGGTTGAAATTACTACTGGGACGGCTGTCTGGTATCACACTGGGTTACCTGTGCGAACGCGAATGCGTTCTGGTCGCCGCGAAGAGCGACGAGCTGCGCGTATGCGCTGCCCAATTCGTTGGGTTTTAATAGGTGACCCTATTTACAACCTCGCTTTACTTGGACTACCCGACAAAAAAGCTGGTATGTTAAATCTCTACCTACTTTTTCTGATGCCTTGGCTCTGGTGCGGCGATTTCTCTGGGCTAGCACTTTTTCCATGTCATCTAATTCTACTGACATCATAAAAGTTCCTCGTTCTTTGTTTAACCGCTTGAGGGTTCTTGCTATTTATGCTGCTTGATTGGATAAAGTCGAGCTAAGTTGGTAAATCCAAGTATGATTATTTAAACTCGTAAATGTTAGTTTAGAAGAAAAAGCTGAGAGCTATATGCGAAGCGGTATCTTTTAAAACAAACAGAAACACTGAGTACGTCATACGTTAAATTACCAACGCCAAAAGACTATATGTGGACAGATATTACCAACGCCATTAGTCAAGGGACAGGACAAGAATTTGCGATCGCCAATACTCAATCTGTTAGCGGCGGCTGTATTAACCAAGGCTATAAGATTAGCAGCGGTAATACTGTCTATTTTGTCAAAATTAACGATGCCAACCAGGTAGAAATGTTTGCCGCCGAAGCTTTGGGACTCAAGCAAATGTACGCTACCGAAACTATCACCGTGCCGCAGCCAGTCTGTTGGGGAACAGCAGGTAATCATAGCTATATTGTGCTGCAATGGCTGGATTTAGCTAGGGGCAGTGAGCAAAGTTGGACAACAATGGGTCATCAGCTAGCGGCGATGCACCGCAGAGGTACAAATACTAACTTTGGCTGGTCACGCAACAATACTATTGGTTCAACTCCACAAATCAATACCTGGATGGAAAACTGGGCTGATTTCTTTGCTCAACAGCGTATTGGCTATCAGTTAAAGTTAGCTCAACGTCGGGGGGGAAGTTTCCCTGCACTAGACCTAGTGGTTAATGCCGTCAAAGAAAAGCTAGTGGACAGAAAGCCTCAACCCTCTCTAGTTCATGGAGATCTCTGGTCGGGAAATGCGGCGATTACGACTGATGGTTTGCCCGTAATTTTTGACCCTGCTACCTATTATGGCGATCGTGAAACGGATATTGCCATGACAGAATTGTTTGGCGGTTTTCCTGGTGCTTTTTACCGTGGCTACAATCAAGCTTGGCAGCTAGATCAAGGTTATGAACAGCGCAAAAATATTTATAATCTCTATCATGTTCTAAACCACTTCAATTTATTTGGCGGTGGCTATGGTAATCAAGCGCGACGCATAATCGAGACAATTATTTGATTCTATTCAAGCCGCTAAAAGATACAATACGGGCATTAGAGAGGGAGCATCTCATTTGGTAATTGTTTGCTATTGAGGCGATCTCCTTCTACTAGTGAGCATATTAATACCGAGTTTAATGCCTTAACCTAGATTATGAGATGACTTGCTGATCTCACTAAACACTTGAGCATACCAGTTATTTCTATGGTAGAAAAATTGACAAAAATTTGGGACTTTCGGCTGAAGCTTCTTGCAGCCGAATTAGTATTTTAGAAGAGGCATGTATTTTCTCTTGCAAAAGATTTGCTGGGAGCATCCCACTTTTGCAGTGAGTAAAAATGCTTAATGTAAAATAGTGTCAAATGAAAAATAGAAATTAAATAACTTTGATAAAACAAAGATGACACCAGAGGAAAAATCACTAGTCAAAGAAAAGCTGAAAGAAATAGCAGAAATACTTTATCAAGATACACCATCAGAAGAACTGAAGACATTTGAGACGATAGAGTTGAGTGTCAGAAAGCATTTGTTCGAAACAGTCGCTCCTGAAATTGGCAATTTTTTTGTGATTCAGCAGGAGGAAGCAGGGCAGGAAGAGAGAGAAAAGTAAAAACTTGTATTGGTCAAATAAATATTTCGAGTAAGCAAGCAGTCAGATTGAAGCTGAGAAAAGGAACAAGAGTTAGTCCTCACTTAGAAAAATGCTGTTTGTTACTTGTGGCAAACGAATCATTCATCAATGCGGAGAAAGACATTGAGATTCTCACAGGATTTAAAATTCCTCATACTACACAACATCGATTAGTCAACAATTATCAGTTGCCAGAACCAAAGGTGACAAAGAAGGCGAAGTCGTTAAGCGTAGATGGCGGGACAGTTAGACTAAGAACACCGTTGGGAAACAAAAGCGAATGGAAAAATTATAAAGCGGTTAAAATTCACGATCAAGTGGGAACAGCATTTTTTCAAAATAATGAAGGTCTACTCAACTGGGTAAATCAACAATCTCTAAGTCGAAGTGTAACTTGTTTAGGAGATGGTCATGATGGAGTTTGGAACATCATCGAACAGATTGGAACGAGCGAGCAAAGAATAGAGGTATTAGACTGGTATCATTTGATGGAAAATCTGCACAAAGTGGGAGGCAGTATTCGGAGATTAAAGCGAGTTGAAAACTATCTCTGGCACGGTTTCGTTGATGATGCGATCGCTGAATTCAACCAACTAAGCAAAAAACCAGCCAGAAACTTTCAAAACTATCTTCGCAAGCATCGTTCTAGAATTCCAGATTATCAACTTTATCAAGAGTTGAGTATTTGTATTGGTTCGGGTTCAGTCGAATCTTGGATTAAACAAATTGCTTCTAGAGTCAAAATTATTGGCGCACAATGGAATCGGAACAATGTATCCCAAATATTAAAACTACGTTGTGTTTATCTCAATAGCAAAATCACCCTAGGTATTTCTGCTTAGTGCAAAAGTGGGATGCTCCCTACAAGATTTACCCCAGCTTTGGCAGACATTAGACAATATAGATAATGAACAATCTGGTGCGATCGCCGATGCTATTGTAGACTGGTGTGCGAACCATC
>JBCCNG010000418.1:0-4472 GCA_039025955.1 Cyanobacteria bacterium P01_C01_bin.72
TACTGACATACTGTTAGCGAAAAAAATTGGCGTACCTGACGGTAAAGTCTGAGACAGTAGCCAGGCTACCTTGCCTTCATATAGCTGATCGAGAGATTTTAGAGCGGAATCAATATTAGTTCTGGCTATTTTTTCTAGTTGGAGCCATTTCTGACAATAGCTGGATTGCTGAGTATGATCCTGGGGTATGGCTACTGCAACCTGTTCAATCGTGGTTGGTAAATGAATTGTTTTGCCGTGTAGAGGATCTAAGTTATCTATTCTCGGATCAATTATCCAGCGTTCGACGTTAATTTTTTCCAGCCAACTTCGTAGCTGTTTGCTGATGGGTAATTCTCCTATCTGGATGATTACTTGCGGGACTAACTCAGGCGCTATTGGCTGACGCAGAATGGCATCATAGGTAGAAATCAAATAAGGATTTAATTGAGCATGATTTCTCAGGGGAGAGAGAGCTTCCGCAAAAACAGGAAAAGATAGCTGCTGCGCCAAAAAAGCGATCGCCTGACTATAAGCAATCGGCTCTTGTGGTTGAGCCAACCCCGCAATAATTATTCCTGATTTGTCTTGCCAATTATGCCATGGTAAAGTCTTTGCCTCACTAAGAGCAAATTTACTCGCAACAGGAGCAGGGGAAAAGCCGTTGCTAAAGCTCGCAAAAAAATCAGCAGGCAACTGGGCATCAATCTGAGACAGAGGTTGCGGAATTGGTGCCAGAGGTTCTCTCAAAGGCACATTCAGGTGTACCACCCCTGGGGAAGGATATAGGGACTGTCGGCAAGCCTGCACTATAGTTTGTCGCAAATAAGGCAACAGGGTTAAATTGGCTTCAGGTAGGGCTAACTCAGCCTGCCATTGTGGGTAATCGCCGTAGAGCTTGATCTGATCTATTGCCTGTCCTGCATGACAGTTACGTAGTTCGGGAGGACGATCTGCCGTGAGGATGATTAAGGGGATAGCGCTTTCTTTCGCTTCGATTACGGCAGGATAAAAGTTTGCTCCTGCTGTTCCTGATGTACAGACTAAAACCGTTGGCAACCCTGTCTTTTTCGCTCTCCCTAGGGCAAAAAAAGCTGCTGACCGCTCATCCAAAACGGGTATGACAGTGATTTGTGGATGATTAGCAAATGCTACCGTGAGAGGAGTAGAACGAGAGCCAGGGCATACTACCGCCAGAGTCACACCACAACGATGTAATGTTTCTACCAGTACTGATGCCCACAAGGTATTTACATTACGAAAATCGATCATGATCGGGCTTTTGATAGCGAGGGGCGAAAAGCTACAGGTGAGGGTGAAGCAAAGTTATTATTCTGATTGCTTTCATGCTCTACATCAATGCCTTTAATAAAGACTGAAGTTTTAACTCCACTTCATCCAGTTCTTTATCGGGATTAGATCCAGAGACAATTCCTGCTCCGGCATAAAGCCGCGCTGATTTGCCATCAATTAAAGCCGAGCGAATACCAACAATAAACTCGCAGTTCCCTTCATAGTCTACCCAACCTAAAGGGGCGGCATAGAGAGAGCGATCGCATTTTTCGTAGTCACTAATTTTCTGACAGGCTTCTTTCGTCGGTACTCCCGCTACGGCTGGAGTCGGATGCAGTAGTTCAACGATTTCTAATGTCTCGATATCGGCGGGGAGATGAGCGTAAATTGGTGTCCATAAATGCTGAATATTCGACAGCTTTAAAATTTGTAGCGGTAGCTGCTGTGGTTTTAAGCCAATGCTCTTAAGACGCTCAATTACAAAGTCTCGTACAGCATGATGTTCACGTTTTTCTTTCCGATTTTTGAGTAACAGGTTCGCTAAATGCAGATCTTCTGTGTTGTTCTCTCCTCTGGGAGCAGAGCCAGCTAGAGCATCAGTCACCAGCTGCTGATTTTGCACGCTAAGTAAACGTTCTGGACTAGCACCGACAAAATGTTGCCCTACCCCATTACTGGTAGAGAATATATAGCAGTCAGGATGAAGCTCTCGCAAGTTTGCCAAAGACCGAATCACATCAAAGGGTACGGCTGATTTAATTTCTGTTGTATGAGCGATAACAATTTTGCTTATTTCGTCAACGGCTATAGAGTTTAAGGCAGATTCAACGACTGACTTAAAATAATCTGTATCTTGAAACTGTTGCCGATTGACAGATTCTAAATTGCTAGCTGACTCTTCCAGCCAGACTAAAGTAGACCAATCAATAGTATTTACTTTTTGCTCAATTTGTTCTATTATTGAACTTTTATCGTCACCTTCATGCAGGGGAAAATTGATAATCAAACAGCAGTTTTTATTCTTTTTGACTATTTGAAAACGTGGTAAAAATAACGTTCCCGATTTAAACGGTTCAGATTCTTGAACCTCCGCCAAAAAAGTAAAGCTGCAAAATACACTCGGCTTGCCAATTACTAGAGTATTTGCACCCTCTCTCGTAATTTGTTGAAACCAATTTTGCGTGAGCTTCTGGGCTGAGGCAAAACGCGATTCTGGCTCTGTATTTTCTCTGATGGTCACACCCCAAGCGACAACTGCTTCCTGCTTACTACAGTTTTCCCAGTAAAAATTGAGGGTGTTACTGTGACCCAGCTTTTGTAAACAGACAAGAGGATCAACAGTGGGAATTTGAATTGCCAAACTAATAATTTCTGTATCTTTATTTACAGCAAAACTCAGTTCTTTTCCGTACCAAAAGTTATCTATCTCTGTATTAATATTATGATCTAAAACTAAATTATTAGGCTGAGTTGCAAAAGACATAAAGCTTGTAGGTTGTATCATTTCCCCAAAATTGAGGTAAGAAAGAAAAAGTGAGTGTTAAATTGCTTGTTTGCTAGTAAATAGCTACTAAAAAAAGTAATTTTATTATTTTATTATAAGATACCGTCTGCAATAGTTCTAGCTAGCAGTCCCATGACAAGATGAGAAAAAGGGCAGTAATTTGCCTGTCTTCGTCTCTCATCCCTTATCCCTCATCCTTTTCTCGATCTAATACTGTTCGGTCATAACCTTCCAGGTGCGGGGCTGGTAAAACTGACATTGACTAATAATTTCTGCTGTTTTGACCGTAAAACGAAAAGACTCGACAATATCGTAAGAATACACCCCATCTCTGAGATAAATTCGTGCCGTATACTGACCAGGAATTAAGCCTAAGTAAGGTAGTTGAAGCCGTAGTTCGCTCTTACCAGGCGATATCTGCATTAAACAGCGATCGCTAGCTGTGGTCAAATACAACACCACGTTTTGTTCACCCAATATCTTTCTGACTTTGATGCCCAAGTTAAGTTGTTCAAGATGTATTTGTGAATGGCAACACACGCATAAGGTGGCGGCTTGTCCCGAGAAGGGGTGATCTAAGATCTGTCCCTGGCGATCGCGAAAAAAGATGGTGGTAATGTCTAAACCAGCGCTTTCTCCTGGAGGCTTAGGAGGTAATTCTAGCCGAGAAACGCGATCTCGATCAGCGACTATTAAAGCCAGATCCTCTTCGTATTTGGTAATTACCCTTTCCGTCTTTCCCGCAGTTACCAGTTGTCCTTTTTGAAGATAAACTGAGGAATCGCAGATATTTAAAATACTGTGGGAGTTATGAGAAACCAAAATAAAAGCTGTCCCCTTCTCTCTTAACTTTGCTAGTCGCCGATGACACTTCATCCTAAATCTAATATCGCCAACGGATAAAACTTCATCAATAAGCAGGATTTCTGGCTCAATATGCACCGCACAGGCAAAACCCAATCTAGCGGACATGCCCGAACTGTATGTTTGTACTGGTGCATCAATAGCATCCCAAAGTTCGGCAAAATCTACTACCGCCTCAAACTGACGCTCTATTTCAGACTTAGCCAGACCAAGAATAGACATGTTGGCATATATGTTTTCTCTTCCCGTTAAAACAGGATTAAAACCCGCACTCAGGGCAATTAGAGGGGCAACTCTACCTCTAGTTCTGATACAGCCCGTATCAGGATGAATCAGACCACTAATAATTCGCAGCAAAGTACTTTTACCCGCCCCATTAGCACCGATTAGGCCTAAAGCTTCACCTGCTCGTAGCTGGAAATTTACGTCTTTTAATGCCCAAAATTCTTGAAGGCGTAAAGTATGACTCTGGCGTGATTTACCGAGTACTTCTGAAGCAATATCTTTTACTCCATAAAACAAGGAGTACTTCAAATTTCGACAAAACTTTTTTGAGACATTCTCAACAGAAATTACTACATCTTTATCTAGCGGTTTTTCTAGATTGGTCGAAGATTTAAGGGGATAATTATTTAGCACTAGTTAATTTACCGCTGATTATTTATTAATGAGTAAGGAGTAAGAAGTAATGAGTTGGATATCATCATAGTTTCAGGGGAAACCAATGGCTACTCTCTATTTATGCTTACTGACCCTACGCGGCGTTTGGCAAGAGCGTCCACGAGGAGACGTGCGCGAGCGTCGGCGGTCGGCGGCGGCACGTGGACGAGGA
>JBCCNG010000419.1:0-4466 GCA_039025955.1 Cyanobacteria bacterium P01_C01_bin.72
GAGCAAAATCTCTAGATTAAATCTAATCTGATCTGATAAGAAAACCGCGTCCATATTCAAAACTGGAGTTTCAAGGAAACCCCTTTTCCCTTTCCCCCTTTCCCTTTAACCTAACAACAGACAAGTTAAAACTAATGGTTTCAAAGTGGATGGGGTTTAGACATGTAGCAAATGGGGATAAGCTCTAACTCAATTCTCAACTCTCTCTCAGGTTCAGATCGCTATGATAACTACAGAAGCATTTAATTGATGTAGTTAAAGCAGATGTAGTTAAAGCAGCTAAAAACCATGAACTTTTCAAAATCAATATATCAGTGGATTAGTCTATCTGCTGCTAGTTTAGCGATCGCTTTGGGTAGCAGTAATCAATTTCCCGCCCAAGGAGTGCAGACTGCCGACGGGACAGTCTCATTTGAATCAGGAATACGCTTAGTTAATACCTCTGCTACTTTTACTGGGGTGAGAGTGCGGCAGGCAAAATATTATTTTGACTTAGAACTGCCAGAAGATCTCGGTGAACCTTTGGGAAAGGTAGAGATCCAGCAGCGTACTGGAGGAGAGGAGATCGAGTTTAGACCCGAAAGGACAGAAGCATATATCGGGGATCGCCGTAATAAAGTTGAGCAGCTACAGGCGATCGCCATACGCGACGAAGCTACAGAAAAAATAACTATCAAATTTACGCAGCCAGTCGCACCAGGCAGCAAAGTAACAATTAGCCTAAAACCCAGAAGTAATCCCGATTACGGCGGGGTCTATCTGTTTGGCGTAACGGCTTTTCCTGAAGGCGAAAAAGCTCGGGGGATGTACTTGGGACCAGGTAGACTGCATTTCTTCAACAACGGCGGTTTTCGTTACTAGAGTTAAATTGCTTTAATCAAAATCTAGAACACTCAATCGCGTCAATTTTCTTAGTCTAGTAATGACTGATAATGCTAGACTAGGATACGCAAATTAACAATTCACACATTCAGGATTTCGGGTGTTCTTAGCTGGGTTTAAAGCCCAAGCATATTAATTAGGAATGTCCCTGGATGGAGGATTAACCCGAAACAGGAGTAAAAAATAAATGCCAGTAGTTTCTCTCGCAGAACTTTTAGAATCTGGGGTTCACTTCGGTCATCAGACTCGTCGTTGGAATCCTCGGATGTCTCAGTACATCTATACTGCCCGCAACGGTGTTCACATCATTGACCTGGTGCAAACTGCACAGTTGATGGAGAATGCTTACGAATATATGCGTTCTTCTTCCGAACGAGGTAAGCGAGTTCTCTTCGTTGGCACCAAGCGCCAAGCAGCAGGAATCATTGCCCAAGAAGCGTCTCGCTGTGGTGCTTACTACGTCAACCAAAGATGGTTGGGCGGCATGTTGACTAACTGGGAAACCATTAAAACTAGAGTAGAAAGACTCAAAGAAATCGAAAATCTGGAAGAGACAGGGGCTTTAGACAAAAGACCCAAGAAAGAAGCTTCCGTGCTGCGTCGCGAAATGGCTAAATTACAGAAATATCTGGGCGGCATCAAAATGATGCGTAAAGTGCCAGATATCGTGGTTATTATTGACCAAAAGCGCGAACACAATGCAATTTCCGAATGTCAAAAGTTAGGTATTCCTGTAGTTTCCCTGCTAGATACTAACTGTGATCCTTTAGTAGCAGACGTGGCGATTCCTGCTAACGATGATGCCATTCGCTCTATCAAGCTGATTGTCGGTAAGCTAGCGGATGCGATCTACGAAGGTCGCCATGGTCAGCCAGACAACCAAGATGATTATGAGCAGCTAGACGAAGGGTTAGAGGCTCAAGAGGACTATCCTGGTGCCGAAGAAGAAGCAGAAGTTCCCGAACCTGAAGCAGAAGTCGAGGTAGATGGAGATAGCGAAGAGTAGGTTAAATAGTTTTTAAATCATTCGATTACTGACTCTTCACTAGTAAATTAAATTATTAGCGGCGGTTCAGTCTCATCGTTTACAGACTTGTTTGCAGGGCTTAGGCATTAATCTATTCTTAGTAGTGTGTAAGCCCTAACTCTTATCTATCACACGGAACATTACCTTTCAAATGTCACAGTGGGCAATTATTATTAGCTGAAGGCGGAGAAATAACCGTAGCCAAATAATTTGAGCCTCTGCCAACATAATTTAAAATTATTTTGTCGTCACTAAAACTAAATTAAAACAAAAAAGAATATGGCAACTATATCGGCAAAAGCAGTCAAAGAACTGCGCGAAAAAACTGGCGCGGGTATGATGGATTGCAAAAAAGCCTTAAAGGAAAACGAAGGCGACATGGAAAAAGCGATCGAATGGTTGCGCCAAAAAGGAACTATTTCGGCTGATAAGAAACAGGGTCGTGTAGCAGCGGAAGGATTAGTTGAAAGCTACATTCACACTGGCGGGCGTATCGGTGTCTTGGTAGAAGTAAACTGCGAAACCGATTTTGTAGCTCGTCGTGAAGAGTTTCAGGAGCTAGTTAAAAACATCGCTATGCAGATTGCAGCCTGCCCTAACGTTGAATTTGTGAAGGTAGAAGATATTCCTGAAGATACCGTTACCAAAGAAAAAGAAATAGAAATGGGTCGAGATGACCTAGAGGGTAAGCCCGACAATATCAAAGAAAAAATCGTCAGTGGCAGAATTAGCAAGCGTTTAAACGAAATTTCTTTGTTGCCTCAACCCTATATTCGTGACCAAAGCATCACGGTAGAAGAATTAGTTAAGCAAAGCATAGCTCAGTTGGGCGAAAACATTCAAATACGCCGCTTTGTCCGCTTTGTCTTGGGAGAAGGGATTGAGAAAAAAGAATCTAACTTTGCCGATGAAGTAGCGGCTCAAACGGGACAGAAATAGATCCTGATCCTGGTTAATTTATCTCTCATGCTCTAGTCGTAGACACCATTTAAACCCTATTTAAGCTAAATTTATCAGCTAAATTAAATTTAGTTTAAGAGGTCTGTCTGCGACTTTTGCTTTTTTGAACAGATCGCATTAACATAAACTATCAATACTTTAAGAGTTTGCTCCTAGTTCTAAACATCTATCCATGAAGCTACCTACAGCCGTTTTTTGCAGAGTAGACTCCGTTTTGAACTAGCTAGTTGCAGCTAAAAGCTAAAAGCTTTTTCCTTTCAAATATTGTGATCTACTGATATTAAAAGCGCAGTAAAACAGAGGATGACAAAATCGATTCTTACCGTCAAGCAAAGCCTCGAAAATTTAAAATCTCAGGTAGGCGAAACCGCCACAGAGCTAAAAAAACTACACTCAAACTACTTGGAGCTTTTAAGTCAGTCCCTCAAGCAACAGCTAATTTTTGCCTGTTATCAGATTTGTACCCAGCTTTATCCCCAGGCATTTATTAATCTATCTCTGAGTGAGAAGCAGGATCTACAGCAAAAACTGCGGCGCCTCAGTCTTGATTTGCAGCCACAGCTTGCAGAACTCGTGGCTCAAACAGAATTAGAACCAAAACCCATCGAGCTTAATTTAATGGCAGAACTGATCAAAAAACTGCCCAAGCCACAGCGTAAATCTGGCGATCGCGAAGCAGAATTGAGTCCTGGCGATTTGGAACTGGTTAAGGCGGAAATAGCCAGCATGGAAAATATTGAAAATCTGGATGATATTGAATTAATTGCGATTGATGCTAGTTCAGGTGAATTAGCAAGTGAATTAGAACTAGAGCCAGAAAGTCAGCTTGAAGAGCCACCGAAAGAACAAGTGGATTTTGAGAACCCAGAACATTTGTTCCTGTGGCACAAGCAGATTGAACGGGGAATAAAAAAAACCTTAGATAATACCTCCAGAAAAGTTAATCAACGTCTTCAGTCAGCAAAAATTATTCCAGATCGCCTGCCAAATAAAGTCATTGAGGTGGCGATGCAGGCAGATAGTGCCAAGGGCATGAGAAGTAGCTCAAAACAGCCTCAAGTTCCCCACGTGATGCACTTGGCGATCGAAAATGATAAAAGTAACAAGTCAAAATCAGGCAAAAATTCTACCCAGATCAGCCTACTAAGATTGCGCTTGGCTGAGGTGGAATTTGCCGATCATCTTTTAAATGCCAAGCGGGGTCAAATTCGTAATTTGCTCGGAAAAGTGAAGCAGCTTGAAAGTAAATATAAAGCGATCAGGCAAGAATTGGCAGTATTGGAGGCTCAAGCCGCCTGGCGTTCAAGCTGGTACGAAGATTAAGACATTTGACATTGACGAGCGACCCCGCGTCGAGCGGAGGCAAAGCCTCCCAGTCGTCGAAGACGATATGCGTAGCGGTATCCTTTAGGACGATCTGCCGCATTACAAAGGCTTTGCCTTAGAGCCTCCTACAGAGGCGATGGGTAACCGTTCATTCCCCCAGTCAAAAATGAGTCAACTGCGCCCTTGTGGTGTATGTTTAGAAGATGGCTCAGTTAGATAAAGATGATCTATCACAAATGAATCGGAGTTACTTCCAATCCCTGTCTCAGAA
>JBCCNG010000420.1:0-4457 GCA_039025955.1 Cyanobacteria bacterium P01_C01_bin.72
ATATAAACAAAAACTTAAATGTTCTCATTTTAAATTGGATTTAGTATCTTAAGTAACATTTTTTTCTAGGTAAAGCTGGTGGGTAGCATGCAATAGTTATCTAAGTAGCCAGGGAAAAAACTCATGTATGTAAAGCTCTATGAAGTATCCAGTTTTGATGGAAATTTCAATCGCTCTGCAATATATCCATAAGCCTACGCTCTGGCATCAATTCCATCGATGACTGCATAAGCCAGCTCTAGTTCATCCTCAAACATTCGTCCTGCAAGCTCATCCGCTTTGTTAATAAAGGGGATTAACTCAACGCGATATCGCGTCTATGTACAACGTGAATAATCCCACAATTGGCAAAACAAGCAGATACAAGACATGGACTTCAGTAGCGTGAAGTTATTGTGAAGACTGACAAATCGGGTCAGGATGATTAAAAACTCTATTTTTGACTTACTCTCGAAAAGGCTCTTAAGGCTTGTTGCTTATAACCTAAGCGGATGAGGGGAATCGAACCCCTAGCTTTAGCTTGGAAGGCTAAGGTATTACCACTATACGACATCCGCAGCTTTGTTGGCTTTGCTCAACTCAGATAGTGTAACGATATTTGCTGCTTTGGTCAAGCTTTTCTCGCTAAATGATAAATTCAGTCAGTAAAAGTGAAGTTAAGGAGAGCTAAGGTGATTCGGTTGTCGAGAAAGTCGATTCTTGTCTTATTAGTTTTTGTGGTCATTCTAAACAGGAAACTCTAAGAGGCAATTATGCGGAAAAGCTTAAGTATTCTTGTCTGAAGTGTGAACGTAGTAAGCTAATTGTAATAGGTTTTCCCACAAATTTCCGAAAGATTTTGCTCATGAGGTGTATTTGTTTCACAGGCGATCGCCTATTGTCTGAAGCTGATGCCTCGAAAAGCGATCGAGCAACAAAATGCTTACCTAATTAATTTCCAAACGTATTTAAATTATGGCGAGCTGCTGTTCTGTGTTTACTAATCGCCTGACTGTAAAATGTTTATGAATCAAGATAAATTTAAGTTCAGTTTGGGGCTGTCAACAATTATTTCTGCTGCTGTCGCGCTGTTTGCTGCTTTACCAGCTCATAGCAATACCAGCCAGGTTCTCTATTTAGCACAAGCTGTTGATGTACCCTTACCCTCTCAAAGAAGAAGACCAGATATTACCCCTCTACCACCCGTAGAGGATTTTTTAGATTCTATCCCTAACCAGTCACCAGAAGGAGAACTGACTGAATCAGAGGTGGCGTTCGAGGTTAAAGAGTTTCAGCTAGAAGGCAATACGGTATTAGGAGAACAAGAGCTAGAGCTGATCTTCCGTAACTATCGCGATCGCCAGATTAGTTTTGCTGATTTATTAGAATTAGAAACCGAATTGACCAAGCTTTATACGGCAAAGGGCTATGTCAACTCAGGAGTGGTTGTGCCGATCCAAGATATTGATCAGGGCATAGTCAAGCTACAGGCAATAGAAGGCAGGATTGAGGACATTACCGTTGAAGTTAATGGCAGGCTGAACGAGAATTACGTTCGTCAGCGACTAGCTAGAGGGGCAGGTGAGCCACTAAATATTGCCGAATTACAAGAAGCACTCCAGCTTTTACAGCTTGACCCCCTAATTGAGAATATCAATGCCGAACTGTCAGTCGGTAGCAGTCGCGATCTCTGGGCATTGGCTGTGGCGGTTAATCAAAGCAATGCGGTTAAACCGGCGCTGTTTATTAATAACAGTCGGACTCCCAGCGTGGGGAGTTTTCAGCGGGGTGCAGAACTAAATCATAACAACTTTACAGGATATGGCGATCGCCTTAGCTTTATCTATAAAAATACCGACGGTAGTAATGACTATGACGCTAGCTATCGTCTACCGATAAATTCTCTAGACGGTACGGTGGGAGTGCGCTATCGCCTCATCGATAGCGATATCATTGAGGGAAACTTTGAGGATATAGATATTGAGTCTCAGACTGATGAGCTGGAAATAACTTTGAGACAGCCTATTTTGCGGCGGGCAAATAGCGAATCGACTCAGGAATTAGCCCTAGGTTTAGAATTTTCCCGTCAGACCAATGAAGTTACTTTAGATGATGTGCCTTTTCCGACTTTATCTCCTGGCGCAGATGAAGATGGAGAAACCAAAATTTCGGCTCTGCGCTTCTTCCAAGACTGGACTAGAAGAACTCGTCGGGACGTTTTTGCCGTGCGCTCACAACTTAGTGCCGGGCTAGATATCTTTGATGCTACGGTCAACGAGGATGCTATTGCTGATGCGGAATTTGTTGCCTGGCGAGGGCAGGTACAGTGGCTCAGACAGCTTCAGTCAAGTTCTAATATTAATCTTCTGGTACGTTCAGATATCCAGCTTTCTAGCGATGATCTCGTGCCTCTAGAAAGATTTAGTCTGGGGGGTATCGATAGCGTGCGGGGTTATCGTCAGGATGCCTTATTAGGAGATAGTGGGGTGTTTATCTCGGCAGAAGTGAGGATTCCTTTTTATCGCTGGAACGAAAATCAAAGTAGTCTGGCGGTCGTTCCCTTTACTGATTTTGGCACGACCTGGAGCAATTCAGATGCTCGGACTCAGGAGGAAGATACGGTGGTATCTCTGGGAGTAGGACTGAGGTTGAATATTCTGGAAACTTTAAATGCCCGACTGGATTACGGAATTCCTCTGGTAGAGCTAGAAGATAACGATGACACTCTACAGGAGCAAGGTGTTTACTTCTCTCTGGAATTTTCCCCTTTTTAGTTGGAGTCTGGTTAAATTTTCAAGTTCAGATTGACTATGAAAAATTATCAATTATCGATCACCAAAAACTAATGACTAAAAAAACTTGTAACCAGCAGATATCATCATGAGCAATATATCTAAGTTATTCAACTGGAGCAAAGCGCGTCTCGCTATTAGAGGTAAACACAAAGCCCTCAGTCTAATTATGCTAGTGGGGATTGGTATAACTTTAGCGATCGCCCTTCCTGTTCGTTCTCAAGATCAATCTTTTTCTCCCGCCCAATACGCTCAACAGGGTCAAAACTACTACGCTGCGGGGAAACTTGATCGAGCCATTCAAACCTGGCAACAGGCAGCAGTCGCCTATAGTGCAGCCGGTGACGAGGAAAGAAGACGGGAAAGCTACCTCAATATGGCGACGGCACAGCAGACAATGGGGCTTTATGATCGTTCCTGTGAAAGTTTGTTAGCGGCGTTCGCCATCACAGAACAAACTAGCTGTGTTCAGATTATCGAGGATGCACAAACAATTGAGCCTCAGCTAGAGGGAATAGACCCCATTAGTCAAGAGGCAGCAGGCAAACTGATGCCAGCGGTAGTGGCGATTGAAGGGCAGCCCGACAGTAGAGATAAGATTCAGGGGCTACTGCGGTTTGGCGACTATCTTCGTGCCAGCGGTTATCCCAAAGTTGCCAATCAGGCTCTAGAGTTGAGCTTGGCAAGTGCCGATAACCTAGCCGACCCTGCTCCCCAAGCAGCCGCTTTACTTAGTTTAGGTAATGCTCGTCGCGAAATTGCCCTGCAAAGACAGAATCAGTTTGCAACCCAGACTGTGGTGTTAGATGCGGTTGTCAACGCTGATAGCAGCGCCACCTCGGCTTTAGCCCCCTATCAACCAGCTTTAGATTATTATGAGCGTGCGGCACAGGTAACTCCGCGCCAGTTAGATGGACTCAAGGCACAGTTAAACCGCCTGAGCTTGCTATTAGATATTAAGGAGTATTGGCGGTCGGCAATTAGCGACTTTGAACGTAATTTAGATCTCTTAGAAATAACCGACACAGACTTCCTGCAAGAGATTACTGATGGCTCTGTGACCCTCAAACAAGACCTCCAACAGCAGCTAGAATCGTCAATCGAGCAGGCGATCGCCACAATCGAGCCAGAAGTAGAAAATTTGCCGCCAACCCGCAGCGGCATTTATGGACGGATCAATCTGGCTCAAAGTCTCATTCGTCAAGGGCAAAGCGATCGCCGGACGGCTCAAATCCTGGCTACGGCAATCAAGCAGGCGAAAAGCATGGATAACCTGACTGCTGAAGCCGAGGCAATGGGCTATTTAGCTTCTCTCTACCAACAGCAAGAACAGTATCAAACTGCACGACGCTTAACAGAGGGCGCACTACAGCTTGCACCTACTGCCGAATATCCTGAGATTGCCTACCGTTGGAATGCTCAGTTGGGTAAAATCTTGGCGCTTCAAGGCAAACGTAACAACGCTCTAGCAGCTTATGAAACTTCTTTTAACACTATTAGAACTCTGCGTAGTGATTTAGCTACTACCCCCGTTGAGCCGATTTTCCGCGAGTATATTAGCCTCTTGCTGCAAGAAGAACCCTCCACCGCTCAGTTAACTCAAGCACGGGATGTGCTGGAATCTTTGCAGATTGCCGCATTAGATAACTTCTTCCGCGATCCCTGCTCAGAAGTTGCTGAAGAACC
>JBCCNG010000421.1:0-4450 GCA_039025955.1 Cyanobacteria bacterium P01_C01_bin.72
AACCAGCCGCTCAGCTTGCAGTCCCTGCGCATGCTGCACGGCTCGACCCTCATCACCACCTTCGAGAACGGCTTCGACCTCGAGGTCGTGGGCGACGTCCGCACCCAGTGCGGATCCGAGATTCGGGCCCGCGGCCGCGGCATGGCGGGCGGCTCGGGCACCGCGCCGAGGCGATCTCGACTCATCCTTTTTTAAGCCGTCTGGGGTTGGATGTTTTAGATCCGCAAACCACTATCAAGAAAGTTAAAAGCAGATTACTCAATAAGTCTTTCCAACGTCGTCGCTTTACTAGCTTATTGCTCGATCAGGGTTTTTTAGCAGGATTGGGTAATTATCTTCGGAGTGAAATCTTGTTTGTCGCCCGAATTCATCCGACTTTACGCCCAATAGACTGTAATTCAGATCAGATATCTGCCTTGGCAAAAGCGGCGCTCAAAATTCCCCAACAATCTTACAAGACGAAGGGAATTACCAACGATCTACAACTGGTAGAAAAACTTAAAGCAGATGGTTACAAGCGGCGAGATTATCGTCATTGGGTATTTAATCGCGAGGAAAGACCTTGCTATATCTGTGACACAGCAATTATCAAGGATGTTTCGGGAGGGCGCAGATATTATTTTTGTCCCCACTGCCAGGCTAAATAAGAGATTATTTGCATCTAATTTGCTTTTGTTTATCTTGAACCAGTCGATTAAGTTCAATTAAGGTTTGATCTTCAATTCCTGCCGTTAGCAATCCCTCAACCGTACTATTAAGATAGGCGGCGGATGAGCCAAAATCGCCTTCAGCCGTAGCTAAGGATTCTACTATCTGGGAATCAGACCAATTTACATACACTGGATGCTGCGGATTAGCCATGAATGCCAGCACTTCTATTTTTGGTGCTGATAATTCGTCGTTAGTACAGATATCTTGACCCTCAATCCAGGTAGGAATATAAGCTCCGACAGCCATCTCTCTGTGCCACAGTAGCAATAATTCTGACTCTAAATTCTCGTCTACTGGTAAACGATAGGCAATCCCCTGACAACAGCTTCCTTTTTTGCTCTCCAAACCTAACACTAAGCCTGGGTTATCAACTGTACCTCGACCCACATGAGCCAGAATGCAAAATTTCCGCTGCCAATTTTGGATTATAACAGGACGGCGATCGCAATAATTGAATAGAGGATTCCAGATGAGCGAACCATAAGCAAAAATCCATAGTTCCAGACTAGATTGTTGCTGAAGAGTAGCTCTAATTGACTGGAGTAATTCTGCATCACTCCAAATTTTTAGATCAAGTTCGGGATGAGCCAGAAGTTGTTGTAACAGTTTTGATTCTAAAGCTTGTCGATCTAACATTCATCTTATCTAGATATGTCTTGCCCACCAGCGTAACAGCATTTTTCTCTGTATAACTTTCTTCTGTCACTTTCAAAATTCAAAGAGTAAGAAATGGAACTGCTATAAAAAGAGTGGTTAGATCTAACGTTTATCGTCTATAAAATGCCCGATCAAAAATCCTACGCTCACTTTGTCAAACATCCCCGCTATGGTCGTCAACCTCGCTTGACAGGACTCAATCCTCAAACCGATTTTGAGGGCAATGTTTTTCTTCATTGGCATTCTCCCCAAAGCTGTCGGATTGACAATACTGCGATCGCCGCTAACCTCGACCAACAGGTTGCCGCAACTATTCCCGTAACCCACTACTATGATGTTGAGCGTCAGTGTCGAGATTGCGCTCGGATGTTTATCTTTTTTGCTGCCGAACAAAAATACTGGTATGAGGAATTAAAATTTCCTTTAGAATCAGATTGTATACGCTGTTTCTCATGTCGGGCAAAACAACGTCACATTGCTCGTACTCTCGAACAATACGAAAGCTTATTTCATATTCCTGACCGAACATCCGAGCAAACCTTGATGATGATTGAATGTTGCCTTTATCTCATCGAAAATAATGTTTTTGATTTTACATCAAAGCAAACTCAACGAATACGTACATTGCTAAACACCGTGCCTAATGAACCCAAATTTAAAAAGCGCCTGAAGAAAATTTGGCAACGGTTTCACAAGATTCAGTCAGGTTAACTGCGGAATGTCTGTTTTAACTCTCTTAATTCTCTGGTGTGTACAAGGGTCACTCCAAAGCTAAGTTGCGATCGCTCTAGTTGAAATCTCAGCTATTAATCGTCCTATAATAAAAGGCATAGCCTTGCGTCTTAAAGTTGAGACGAAAGTAAATTAAAACGGATGTTGCTCCATAATTTTGCTTGCGTTCATTCCTCATCCTTATGAGCAGATATATTAGCCTATCAGAATGATGATGTTGTACGGCTATATTTGTACTTGTTAAATTTTGACTCAAGTTGAGAGCTAAACTCCAAATCAATATAACGGTCAAAAATAATATTATGAAAAAATTTAAGTTTAAATGGGCAATCAGAAGACGACAGCGGGCAAAATTACTGCTAGCACTATTGATTGCCGTAGTAATTAAACTATCAATGTCTGCGCCGATTAAAGCATTTGATCTTACCGACATCATCAGAGGTACGGTGGAGTACATCCAGGTAGCCAACATTTCTGACAAACAGGAAATTGAAATTGGCAAGCAGACTAATCAGCAGGTATTAAGTCAGTATCGATTAGCTAGAAATTCCCAGGTTCAGCAATACGTTCGCAATTTGGGAAAGGAATTGATTCGTAACAGTAATAGTCGCGATATTCCTTTCGTATTCCAGGTACTCGATAGCAATGAGGTTAATGCATTTGCTGCTCCTGGAGGATACGTTTATGTCACCACAGGATTGATGAAAACAGCAGAAAACAGAGCGCAGTTAGCATCGGTTATGGGTCATGAAATTGCCCATGTTAACGAAAAGCATGGTGTTCGGGGTCTAAAACAGGCAGTCGCAGCTAGGGGAATTGCTACGGTAGCAGGGTTAGAAACTAGTCAGCTAGCGCAAATAGCCTACCAGCTAACCTTAGACTTACCTCGGAGTCGTTCTTTCGAATACGAGGCAGACAGCAGTGGCTTAAAAATACTCCAGCAGTCGGGTTATCCCGCAGTCGCCTTTGCTAATTTCCTTGCCAAACTTGAGAGTGGCGGCGGGACACCAGAGTTTATCCGTACTCATCCCACTAGCGATAACCGAATTAAAGCGATCTCTCAAGAAACAACAGGCATTAGCAATGGTAAAGGACAAAATCCTCAAGAATATCGCAGTCAGGTGCTGTCCTTACTCTAGGGCGTGTCATCAATTAAAAATTCATTCTACAGCAATTAAATTAGCTGACGGTAAGCCGTAGGAGTCATTCCCACAAAATTACAAAAGTATTTATCAAGATGAGCGTGACTGCTGAAACCACACTCTAAAGCAATATCAGATATTAGTAGATTTGATTTTGATAATAGTTCTTGGGCTAATTCAATTCTTTGTTGCATGACATACTGATGAGGAGATATGCCCAGAGATTTTTTGAACAGTCTACTAAAGTGAAATTTGCTAATTCCTAGATGGGTTGCCAAGTCTTCCAGTTTAATCGAGCGATCTAGGTTATCTTGAATAAATTCTATAACCCTGATTAATTGGCGATCGCTTAACCCTCCTGGATAAACTGCGATTTGAGGCTGAGTTACGCTGTAATCTCGCAAAACATTAACTACTAAGGCATTGGCTAGAGAATCTATATAAAGCTGTCCCGCACCATTTTGCCCCCGATATAATTCGTCACGCAACATCATGGCTAGCTGTTCGATTTGGGGATGGCGATCGCGAAATTCTGTTCGTAATTCAAGGCAATCTAAATCTATGTTTAGCGCCTCTATCGCTATTTGTTCTAGTAGAGAAGTAGGAATTTTAATTTCTAGATAATGGTCGTCACCATAAACTTTATAGGAACAAGGCAACTTAGCAGGAGCAAGAGAAATATCTCCTTTAGAATAGATGCCGCTATAGTTGCGATCGCCAATAGCCTGCCAAATACGATAGGGCTTAGTTGCCAAACATAAGGCAATTGTATGCTCTAGATCTGGAGTAAAGTTACTATCTCCTGGGGGCTGCTTAAATTCAGCAACAGTTATCGATTGCCAGCCTAAATCGGAACTGGTAATGATTGGTGATGGTATCTCATCACTAGTTGAAGATGCTGAATTAACCATTAGTCACAAAGAAAAGAACTTGCAGCAAGATTATGTAAACCCAGCAATATTTTGAAAGCTGGAAAATCTTTTGTTTTCTATTCTGTAATTGTAACGATTAAACAATCTAGAAATTGCAAAACACAAAGAAAAGCTAAAAAATATGTCTAAAGTCTTACATATCGATGCGAGTCCCAGAAAAAAGCGATCGCCAGAACAAAAAATGCTCGTTCTCAGATTAGGGGAAATAATGAGTAATAAGTAATAAAAAAATGTCCTGAAAATGTCTAGATCTTGATTTGCAAATCAAAAAATTAC
>JBCCNG010000422.1:0-4449 GCA_039025955.1 Cyanobacteria bacterium P01_C01_bin.72
CCAGCATACCGATGCTGACCTAGTGGGATTGGGAGAAATTATCCATCTTGATTCCTCGGGTGCAGTCAAATCAATTCGTTTTTCTTCTCGCGCTATTCAGCCGTTTAACTTTGCTCCCGTACAAATCAAACCCTATTATGCAGCCTATCGCACCTTTCTAGAGATGTGTAATAGCGACGAGTATCAACTACGCATCAAGTTTAAGGCAGGAGATTTTGTGGTCTTAGACAATCACAGACTCTTACACGGCAGGACTCAATATACGGGAGAAAGACACGTACAAAGCACCTTCATTGAAAGAACTGAATTAATCAGTCGTCTCTCTGTTCTCAGTCGATAATCACATCTAAGACCATGCAACTGCAAATAAACAAGCGTCATTCCGCTGACTCTATTGCCCCAGAGCAGTTTGTGACAGTTAGAGGCACACGTTTTCACTACATTTGGCTGCGGGAAAACTGTCCTAGCTGTCGTCATACCGCACCCCTACAACAACTTTACGATCCCAAAATTAGCGATCGCCCTGAAAATCCTCAACCATTATCGGTAGAACTAACGGAAGAACAGCTAATTATTGAGTGGGATGAAACACCTGCTCATCGTAGCTTTTTTAGCCTGGACTGGCTCTTAGAAAACGCTTATGATCCGCAACCGCCAGAAAAGTCTAAGGACTATATATTATGGGAGCGAAAACAGCTAGAATTAGAGCCTCCCCAAGCCTACGATGTGCGAGAACTCAAAGATGATTCCTGGATGAATCAACTGTTTACCAGGGGATTTGTGGTGTTAAAACATATTCCCCCATCGGCATTAGCATCTTGGCTGTCAGCCATTGGCCCGATTTACAACATCGACTACGGCACGATTTTTGCCCTGAATACCGAGACAGGAAAGCAGAAATTAAAGGCGACGATCTCACATCCCCCAGAAATAGCTCCAGAAAAAGTCTCAGAAACAGTGTCCGCTGCTAGCTCCCCACAAGATGGTTGCGCCCTACCAGCCCATAACGATCTTAGCTATTGGGGAGGACATCGCCTAGCTCAGTTTCTCTATTGCGTTGAGCATCAGGCGATTGGTGGAGAGTCAATCCTCGTGGATGGTTTTCGCATTGCTGAAGATTTTCGTCAAGATTATCCCCACTATTTTCAGCTTTTGGTAGAAACCCCTGTACAGTTTTGGCTATTAGATCAGAACCATCAATATCTGTTCTGTAATACTGCGCCGATCTTAGAATGCGATCGCCTTGGCAATTTAACCACAGTCCGCTTTAGCAAAAGAAACTGTAGACCCCAACTGCCATTCGCGCAATTAGAAGATTTCTACCAAGCCTACAATACCTTCTTCCGCTATCTAAAAAATCCCGCTTACCAATATCAGTTTTGCTTAGAACCCCAGGACTGTCTGCTGTTCCAAAACTTTAGAATTTTGCATGGCAGAACGGCTTTTAATCCTGCTAGTGGCAAAAGAAAGCTCAATGCGGGTTATTTAGACTGGAATTTCTTTGTCGGCAGAAAAAACTTTGTTCAGCTTTAATTTACCGAGGTCAAAAACATGAAAATTGCTTATATCAAACCTAGTTTTAATAACGAAAAAAGAGTCGGTTTATTACCGCAACATCTCCCTTATTGCAGCAGCGAAGACGAACGTAGATTTGAATCAGGCTATGGCGCAAACCTCGATATTCCCGATTCAGCCTATGGAGAAGCAGGAGGTTATTCTAGAGCCAGTCTTTTTGCTTGGGCAGACGTAATTTATTCGATCAAAGTCCCCCAACCCGAAGACTACCAATACTTTAGAGAGAATCAAACCCTGGCGGGCTGGGTGCATCCCCTCGGTTCTGGAGAGCATTTCATGGAAAACTGCGCCAAACCCAAAAACATTACCGTGTTTGATGTGACCAATCGCATCTCTATCCGTCACTACCAAGGAAGAGAGGAGGTTCTCAATGTTCCTCGCGACATTACCCAGAGAAATAGTGTCTTAGCTGGTTATGCTTCCACTTTGCAAGCAATCACCCTGCGAGGGGGAGTCACTAGAGATGAAAAAGTAGCGATTTTTGGCTCTGGTAACGTGGCTTATGGGGCGATGAAATATTTCTCAGAAAAGGGAGTAACCCCTATCTTACGCCGAAGAAGCAGTCTTGCTTTACTCAGACAAGAACTGAGCAGCTATGACATCTTGATCAATGGCGTAGAAATCGAAGAAGGAGAGCCGCCTATTGCGACTCAAGCAATGATTGACAGTATGAAACCAGGAGCTTGGATCATTGATGTAGCAGCGGATGCAGGAAGGGCGATCGAAGGAACAAAATATACTTCTATTGATAGTCCTACCTATACCGATGAGCGGGAGCATACATTTTATGTAGTCAATAATTCTCCTTCTCTACTCTATCGAGAAAGTAGCGAAGCAGTTAGCGAAGGTTATGCCAAGCATTTTTGGTCGAAGCCAATGGAATATTGGTACACCGACTACTGTGTTGCGAATCAAAGCTTGTCCCTGGTTAGCTAATTAAGTCATGTCCAAAGTAATTCTCATTACTGGGGTAAGTCGCGGACTGGGGAGAGCTATGACCGAGCAGTTGATTCAATTAGGTCACACCGTCATTGGTTGTGCTGTCAATGAAAAGGCGATCGCCGATTTGCAACAGCAGTTTCTCCAGCCCCATCACTTTTCTGTGGTGGATATTGCTAGTGAATCCCAAGTAGCAGCCTGGAGCAAAACAGCATTAGAGCAATCTGAGCCTCCCGATTTAATTATCAATAATGCAGGTATCGTTCACGAACTGTTACCGCTATGGGAAGTTAAGGGGGAAGTATTTGATCGCGTGATCGATATCAATATCAAAGGTGTGGCTAATGTCATTCGCCATTTTGTCCCCCCAATGGTAGAGCGCAACAAAGGAGTAATTATTAACTTTAGTGCTGGCTGGGGACGTTATACCACCGCTAATGCTGCTCCCTACTGCGCCAGTAAATGGGCGATCGAAGGATTAACTAAAGCCTTTGCTCAAGAATTACCATCGGGAATGGCAACGGTTTCTCTTTGGCCTGGGACAATTCATACCGATACCCTGGAGACTATTTACGGCGACGAAAAAGCAGCCAATTATATTTCTCCTCAAGATTGGGTAACAAGAGCCATTCCTTTTATTCTTCAAATTGGTGCTAGTGATAACGGGAAGGCGTTGGCAATACCGACGGGGTAATGAGTAATGAGTAATGAGTAATAAGTAAGGAGTAAGAAGTAATGAGTAAGAGGTAACAAAGGCGATTAGTTTAATCCATGTAGTAAGAAGTAACAAAGGCGCATAATTCAACCCATGTAGTAATGAGTAAAATTGATTATCAAATTCGGTTTTCTCAAGATAGTAGCGATCTGAGAAACCAGGAACATTTTTATTTTGTTAGGGATGGCAACGAACAAAAACTAGTCCTGCAAAATTACGCTGAAATATATAGAATACCTCTGCTTTACGAACAGTTCTGTGACAAGGCTCTTTATCAATCACCAGAAACCCTCGCAATGTTGCTGGCGAGTCAAAGCGTTAAATCTGGCTTCGATCTAAAATCTCTCGTTATCTTGGATATTGCAGCAGGAAGCGGACTCTTTGGCAAAAGCATCGCCCAATATGGAGTCAAATCCATTGTGGGAGTAGATATCATTCCCGAAGCTGCCCAAGCCGCCCACAGAGACTATCCTGGTATCTACGAGAAATATTATGTAGAAGATTTGACGGCTATTACTCCTACAGCACAGTCAGAGTTAGCTAACCGAGGATTTAATTGTTTAGTTTGCTGCTCATCTTTGAGCTGTCATTTTCCTATCCAGGGTTTTATCAATTCTTTTAACCTAATTGAAGATGGCGGCTGGATTGTGTTTAATGTCAATACTTACATCATCGAAGACCTGAATAATCAAGAATCTTTTGAATATAGAAAAGCCGCTAAGTTTGGACAACTCTATCATCAAATGCTCAAAGCAGGAATCATCGAAATTACCAGTAAACACTATTATCTACATCGACGGCTGACCAATGGCAAAGCTGTTGACTACGTTGCCATAACTGCCAGAAAACGCCGTAATATACCTGAAAATTGGCAATAATCCCTCTGTTAATTTTGTAACTTGGTGCGATCAGCAGTGCGATCGCCTGAGTTTTGACCGTATTGGCATTGGGAATAGCACAAGCCCCAATCTGAGTTTGGGAACGGGCGATCGCAATTGTTCTCACTTGACAAAAAATAGGTAGTCTTTGCGTAGTAAATACTCAGTAGTCTGCCTATTTTTTGTCACGTGAGAACAATTGCGATCGCCCGTTACCAAACTCAGATTGGGGCTTGTGCTGTCCTCAATGCCAATACGGTCAAAACTCAGGCGATCGCACTGCTAATCGCACTAAGTTACAAAATTCATAGAGGGATTATTGCCAATTTTAAGGTATATTAC
>JBCCNG010000423.1:0-4446 GCA_039025955.1 Cyanobacteria bacterium P01_C01_bin.72
GTAAAACGTCGTCAATTACTTAGATTTAAGTGTATCAATATTCACTTTTAATCAAACAGCAAATATCCTCTTTTGATTTATGCCTAATGGTCAATTAAATGGATACTAAATTAGTAGAAAGTACTTTTTGGAAAATTTAAAATGAACAATCATAAAATTTTATTTTCGTTTTGCATCGCGATTATGACATTAACAACACAATCGGAGGTTAGTTTAGCTAGCTCTCATGAGGAAGTTTCTTTTTTACTAGCACAAACTACCGAAGAAACTGAAACAGAAGAGGACGATATACTAACGTCTACACCAACACCTATACCTACCCGTAGCTATATCGGCATTGGCGGAAATATCGGCTTGAGTGGAGATTCCACTCCCTTTGGAGATAGCGGTTTTTCTTTGCTAGGCAGGACTGCAATTACCGATAATATCTCTTTGCATACTTCTTCAGTCTTTAGAGATGATGGCGTTAGTGCTTTTGCCCTTACTTTTGGTGTTCCTATCTCTCAATCGGGTCGAGATTTAGAACTTGTTTATCCATTTGTGGGTAGCGGAATCGCGGTAGAAGATTTGTTCGGCGACTTTGAGGTAAATGCTTTAGTTACGACTGGTGTAGACGTACCAATTTTGCGACGACTCACTGGAACCGTCCGCCTTAACTTTGACTTTGCCGAAGATGACACCAACATTGGTTTATTAATAGGTGTTGGCTACAACTTTAGTATTTTTGAGCTTTTCTGAAAGTAGGAAGTAGCAATCAAAAACGAACTCAATATTAATGGCAATAGTTTAATGATAGGAAATGTTACCAATCTTCTTTAAGAGCAAAGCTTGGTACCTAATAATTGACGACTAATAACTGATGAGTGATCACTGATAACTGAATATGTTTACTCTTTTTTATCGCAACCTTAGATTATTAATACTCACTATAATCCTGATTTTTGTTTGGGGAGCTTCGTCCTATTTTGCCCTGCCGAGGTTGGAAGATCCTGAATTAGTTAATCGGGTGGCTACAGTAAAAACATTTTTACCTGGAGCGAAGGCAGAAAGAGTAGAAGCTTTGATTACTGAAAAAATCGAAGATGAATTGATTGAAATAGCAGAAATAGACAGCTATGAATCTACTTCTAGTACTGGCAGCTCAATTATTATTATTGAACTAAAAGACAGTATTACAAAAGATCAGGTAGATCCTATTTGGTCACGGGTACAGAATAAAATCGATCGCATTAAAGGAGAACTACCACCAGGCAGCACCGAGCCAGATTTAGAGCAGCTCAAAATTAAAGCCTATGCCTCAATAATTGCCCTAACCTGGGAACAAGACGAGCAGCCTAACTATACAATTCTCAATCGTCAGGCAACTATCTTAAAAGAGCGTTTAAAAAATATTCCACAAACCGAAGATGTCGATTTATTCGGCGATCGCAATGAAGAAATTTTAGTCACGGTTAATCCTGATTTAATTGCTAGCTACAGTCTGACAACTGCCGATATTGCCCGACAAATTCAACAAACCGATTCTAAGATCGCGGCGGGATTGTTGCGGAATAATCAGCGAGATCTTTTACTGGAGGTGGCGGGAGAATTAGACACCTTAGAACGAGTTAAAAACATTCCCCTCAGCTTTGGTAACGATGGGCAGTTTATGCGTCTACGAGATGTGGCGACTGTCACCAGAGGCGTAAGAGAACCTGCGGAAGAATTAACGGTTATTAGCGACCGCCCTGGGGTAACTTTAGCGGTAAATATTGCCTCTGGAAGTCAAATTGATGCCTGGGCAACCCAAGCAGACCAGATACTAGCAGATTTTGAGGCAGAACTACCCCAGGCGATTCAGTTACGCAGGATCTTTAATCAGCAAAGTTATGTCAGCACCAGAATTGATAACCTGATGCTGAACCTGCTGTTTGGTGGGGGGTTAGTGTTTCTGGTGACTCTTTTGCTAATGGGGTGGCGTTCTGCCCTAATTGTTGGGACAGCCCTGCCTTTATCGGTGCTAATGGTTTTTGGCTGGCTTAATCTCTTAGAGATTCCTTTACATCAAATGTCCATTACAGGCTTAATTGTGGCATTGGGAATCCTGATTGATAATGCCATTGTTATGGTGGATGAGGTCAATAAAAATCTGCGTCAAGGTTTAGCGGGTAAGGCTGCTATTCGTCAAAGTCTCAAACATTTGTCTGTTCCCCTACTTAGCTCTACTTTAACCACCGTGCTGGCGTTTCTGCCCATTGCCCTATTACCAGGTGCTACGGGAGAATTTGTCGGGGCAATTGGCGTTAGCGTGATTTTAGCGGTACTTTCCTCCCTGTTTCTCGCCCTCACCATAATTCCTACCCTAACAGCAAAATTCAACCGCCAGTTAGACCTGAGCCGTGCTTCTTGGTGGCAAACGGGGATTTCCTTTACTCCCCTCACAAGAATCTATAACCAGTCTTTAAGATGGATTACCGTTAAACCTCTGTGGGGAATCTTCCTTGCTTTGCTGCTTCCTGTAACGGGGTTTTTGCAATTTCCTACCCTAGCCCAGCAGTTTTTCCCCGCCGCAGATCGAGATCAAATTCAGATCCAGCTAGAACTACCCGCAACGGCAGCCATTAAACAAACGGCGGCTACCACTAAACAGGTACGGACAGCCTTAGTAAAGTATCCAGAAATTACTGATGTTCACTGGTTTATCGGTAGTAGCGCCCCCAGGTTCTATTACAATCTGGCAGGAAGTAGAGAAAGAGAATCCAATTACGCTCAAGCCTTAGTACAGCTAAATACCATCGCCACCAGCGATCTCGCCTCCCAAATGCAACGGGAATTAGATCGTAGTTTTCCCGAAGCGCGGATTATCGTACGTCAGCTAGAACAAGGTCCTCCCTTTGCCGCACCTGTGGAGATGCGCTTATTTGGCTCAGATATTACTACCCTGCAAGATTTAGGAGAATCAGTCAGAGGTTTACTTCTACAGGTGTCAGATATTACCCACACCAGGGCAAGCCTAGCAGAAACCAACCCTCAGCTAGAGATTGAAATTAATGAAGAAGAGGCATTAATCAGTGGCTTAAACCGCAGTACCATAGCCCAACAGCTAGACTCTACTCTAGAAGGCACTACGGGAGGCTCAATCTTAGAATCACGGGAAGAATTACCCGTCAGAGTCCGACTAGACGGCAGTAACCGCAGCAGCCTCCAGGACATCGCATCTTTAGACCTGCTAGGCAACCAGGCTAACCCCATCCCCCTAAGCAGCTTGGGCAAAACCAGACTAACCTCAGAAATTTCTCAAATATCCCATTACAACGGACAAAGGGTTAATACAGTTCAAGGCTTTCTTACTCCTGGGGTACTCCCTGCTACAGCGCTTCAGGAATTTAAACAATTACTCAATCAACTAGAATTACCCAACGGCTACTATTACCAGTTTGGCGGTGAGGCAGAACAGAAAGACTCAGCTTTAGGGGGTTTAATTGCTCTGGTGGGGGTTCTAGCGGTGCTGATGGTGGCAGTGCTGGTAATGTCCTTAAACTCCTTCCGTTTAGCAGTCATTATCGGAATAGTTGCGATCGCATCCTTTGGCTTAGGGATTTTTGCCATCTGGCTCTTTGATTATCCCTTTGGCTTTAATCCCATCATCGGCACCGTAGGCTTAATTGGTGTCGCCATTAATGATTCCATCGTGGTTATGGCGGCAATCCAGCAAGATAAATTTGCCTGCAGAGGAGACAGGAAAGCAATCCAGCAGGTAGTTTTAGACTCCACCCGTCACGTAATCACCACTACGGCAACTACGGTTTTTGGCTTTATCCCTTTATTATTGGGTGGTGGAGAATTTTGGCCTCCCCTAGCAATTGCGATCGCTGGTGGAGTAGTTGGGGCAACTCTTCTAGCTCTATATTTAGTACCTTCGGCATACATATTATTGATTAATCTCAAACAGCCAAATTCTAACTGGAAGGGCAAAGCATCTAGCAACGCTAATCTGAATCAAACTGTTTAATAATTTGAGGGTTGGGGTAATGAGATCATTAGTTGCTTTTGCAAGAATCTAACTTTCTCGTCAAAACTTTTTCCATGTTTGCCAAGCCTAATGATATTGAAAAAGTCAAACTATTACCCTGCAAGGATTTTAAGCTTAGAAGCCATCAAAATATAAAGGGATTCGACTGAGATCCGTATAATTTCATGCTGTATTCACTTAAAATTATCATTGAAATATTTTTGCTCAATAACGAAGAAATGTTAATAAACCCAAAAAGCAAGTTTTTGTGAGTTGGATCGTAATCTTCATGCAGGGGAACACAACTAAGGTATAGGCATTGTGTAAAAATAACTTGAACAATTATTAAAAAGTTAGATAATGAAGCTGTAACTAAATAAAAGCCTTAGATGTCTGATAATCAGGTAATCGAAAAAATTCGGGACAAGTACGAAAAGCTTGTGCCTTATTTGAAC
>JBCCNG010000424.1:0-4445 GCA_039025955.1 Cyanobacteria bacterium P01_C01_bin.72
ACTAAATATTATTACTATGACTCGCAAAATAACTATCAGTCTAGAAGACTCTGTATACGAGTACTTAGCAGAGAAGACTAACAATCGTAGTGGTTACATTAACGATTTAATTGCCCAGCAGCAAAAAATAGAACAAGAAAGATTACTAGAACAAGCCTACATAGACCAAGAGAACGATCCTGAATTTCATTATGAAAAACAGTTATGGGAATGCACTGTGGGAGATGGTTTAGAAGATGCCTAATGGCAACTTGATTTATAAACGTGGTGAAATTTGGTGGGTTGAACTAGACCCTGCTACGGGTGTTGAGGCTAAGAAAACCAGAGCTTGTTTGATTCTGCAAAATGATTTGGGTAACAAACAGAGTTCCTTAACTACAGTTGCACCTTTTTTAGCCCCTAAGAATTATCCTTTTGTCGTCAACGTCAAGCCAACAACCGTTAATAATTTAGATCGAGAAAGAGGAATTCATTTTAGTCAAATAAGAGCCGTAGACTGTTCTAGAGTTAATTCAAAAATCGGTAAGATTGAAGATTTTTATTGGAAAGAAATTAAGAAAGCGATTAATGTGCAATTACAGTTGTAGGTAAATTAAATCTGCTATTATCTCTTTTATTCTAATGAATGAGCACAAAGTATCAACTATTATTAACGACGACGTTATTCTTTATAATCGTAGTCATCTTTATATTCAATTATCAAGCTATATTAGCTTACTGCGATCGCCTGGCTCATTTAACTAACTCTAAGGAGATCGTTGAGATTAAATAGTTACGCGTTACACTTTATCAAGCTTTTGATAATCAAGACGCAGATATTCAAATACTTCATAGGGAATAACTAAAATTAGATATAGTAGAGGATTATTCACAATTCTAAAACTAAAAATTTCATTAGGGTAAATAGATACTACAGTTACAGCAAAGAGGAAAGGAACTATATAAAATGAAGTTTTTGCTACTAATCTCCTTGTAGTAAAAAAGTCTAGTGATGACAACGATAGTTGTAAATTAATATAATAATTTAGTTTAGTAAAAACTACTGCAACTATACCTGCTATTATCGACCAGAAAAGAACTGATTCAATTGAATAAGAATCAGCATTGTAGCGACTATACAACGTAAGTCCACAAATCAATGAGTAAAACATAAATGTATATAAGGGATTAAACCAAAGAGTTACAATATCACGAGTCAGAAAAAGTTTTAGAGACATGATTATTTTCTTATTAGGTGTATCCAGGTGATGAAAAAAAGAGTTTGTTAGCAATAAAAATTGAAAAGGCTTTTCAAAATATAAGTAGGAGCATCCCACTTATGCAAGTGAGTATTGTTACTTATGATCTAAAAGGCTGTCTTTCTGGGTTTTTTCAACTTTGACAAAATAGAAAAATTAGACGGGTTGAAAAAGTGGGATGCTCCCAATGCGATCGCACTTCTTTAACGATCATTTTGACAAGCAACACACACCCTTATGCGAAGCGGCTTGCACTTGTAACATTGAGTGTACCCTTTAGGGTAACTTGTCACCAATGGTTAATGTCCAAAGAAATATTTGCGTATCTAGTAAGATATTCACATTACGCACAACCCTCGAAAGCAGACAAGAGATCGTTAAAATCTTCAGGAACGGTAAATAATCCTTCGTCCTGACCTAAAATACGGTCTTGAAGAGGTTCTTCAATAGGAACTAAACGCACTATTTGTTTACCTGCTTTGGCAATGACTATCTCTTCTCCCAAAACAGCACGAGAAAGCAGTTGGGATAAATTAGTTTTGGCTTCGTGTATGTTGACCTGTGCCATATTCAAAATAAACTAAGTAATTAGCTAAGTTTCTTATATTGAATTCAGAGAAATAGCATTTATTGGGCGATCGCACTCCATCCAACTTTCTAACCTTCGGTAGAATTAAGTAAATTCAGGTAAGTTGCGCGAACTATGGATTTATCCCAAGCTTTGAAAGTTGCTAATCAGGCTATGCTGGCTAAATGCGATCGCGGTTTAAGCGATGTAGAAACAGTAATTTTAAAAGGCTCTTGGGAAAGTCAAACTTACGACCAGATAGCTGAGGTATCCGGATATTCGGACAGTTACTTACGGCGGGATGTTGCTCCTAAGTTATGGAAATTGCTCGGTCAGGCTTTGGGTGAATCAGTTGGGAAAAAGAATTTTAAAGCTGCTTTAGCCAGAAAATGGCAACAAGAAGAGGAGGAAACTAAACTAAAGAATACAGTAGAAAGCGATCGCCCTAATAATTCCAGTACTTGTCGTAGTGATTGGGGAGAAAAAATTGATGTTAACTTCTTTCATGGACGCAGTAGAGAATTAGCTCAAGTAAAAGAACTGTTAGACCAAAACTCTCGTCTGCTAGCTATTTTAGGCTTGGGAGGAGTAGGCAAAACTGCTTTGGCGGCTAAGGTAGCACAAGAGATAGAACAAGATTTTGAAGTGGTTATCTGGCGTAGTCTGCGCAATGCTCCATCTCTAGATACTCTTTTAGGAGATTTAGTCCCGTTTTTATCGGAACAACAAGATAACCGAGCCGAATTACAACGCTTATTATATTGGCTCAGAACCAAACGCTGTTTAATAGTTCTCGATAATGGAGAAACTATTCTGCAATCTAGGGGACATGCAGGTGAATATCTTCCTGGTTACGAAAATTATGGAGATTTATTTCGAGCAGTGGGGGAGACAATTCATCAAAGTTGTTTGCTGCTTACCAGTCGGGAAAAACCAGTAGAAATCGCCATGCTGGAAGGAGAAGCCAGTCCCGTTAGTTCCCTGAAGTTAGTCGGCTCTCCTGAAGCTGCGATCGCTCTAATTCAAGCCAAGGGTTTAAAAGGTTCGGAAGCGGAACAACGAGAATTATCTCGGCGTTATAGTTGCAATGCTCTAGCACTGAAAATTGTGGCTACATCCATCCAAGATTTATTTGGGGGAGAGATCGGAGAATTTCTAGTTGAAGATTCAATTCTTTTTTACAATGTCCGCCGCATCTTGGAACAACAATTTAACCGTCTTTCTCCTCTGGAGGAGTCCATTATGTACTGGTTAGCAATTAATCGGGAGTGGACTGGAGTTGCGGAGTTGGAGGCGGATATTATTCCCAAAGTCCGCAAGCTAGATTTGTTAAGTGCTTTGAAATCCTTAATGTGGCGTAGTCTGATCGAAAATCAACAGGGGAAATATACTCAACAACCTGTAGTCATGGAGTATGTGACAGAGCGTTTAATCGAAAGTGCGATCGCCGAAATTAGTAAAGCTCACATTCCTTTGAACTTGTTTAAAAGTTATGCTCTGATTAAAACTACCGTCAAAGACTACATTCGGGATAGTCAATATCGGTTAATTCTCGACCCCATTGCCACTAAACTAAGCTCTGCTTACCCTTCTCCTAAAATTCTCACACTACAGCTAAATGCCGCTCTCCAAAAAGTTAGAACCGAAACTCTTTCAGTACCAAGCTATGCTGCGGGAAATCTTATTAATCTGGGATGTTATTTAGAACTCGATCTAAAAGGTTTTGATTTTTCCTATCTCAGCATTCAGCAAGCATATCTTCAGAATTCTCTGTTACAAGAAGTCAATCTCCAAAATGCCGAATTTGTGCGATCGCTATTTACGCAAAATCTGGGTAACGTTTTGGCAGTTGCCTATAGTCCCGATAATTCCCGAATTGCGATCGCCGATGATGAAGGACTAATTTACATTTGGCAAGTTGCTAATAATCAATTAGAGCTAACTTTACAGGGTCATACGGACTGGATCTGGTCTGTGGCTTGGAGTCCCGACGGTCAAACATTAGCCAGTTCCGCCAACGATTGTTCCGTCAGGCTTTGGGACACAACAACTGGTCAATGTCTTCTGGTTTCCCCCAGCCATACCAATAGCAATGAAGTGGTAGCCTGGAGTCCCGATGGGAACATGTTAGCTAGTGGGTGGAGCGATCGCACTATCCGCATTTGGGACACTCGCACGGGAGAAAATTTTAGACTACTCGATATCGATACAGATTGGTTGTTTTGGGCTGCTGTGTCATGGCATGCCGACGGTAAAACATTGGCAGTTGCGGTCAAAGAAAAGATTCAATTATGGGACGTTGAAACTGCTACCCTAATTAAAACTATAGAAGGACACGAACAAAACCTAGTCTGTATAGTTTGGCATCCAACCAAAAGCTTGATCGCTAGTGGCAGTCTCGATGGCACAATCAGAATTTGGGATTCTCTTACAGAAGAATGTCTGCAAATTTTACCCCACGATAATTACGTTTGGTCGATCGCTTGGAGTCATAACGGTCAGATGCTTGCTAGTGCTTCCCACGATTTAAACGCCAAAATTTGGGATACTGCTACAGGAAAATGTTTACATACTCTCTCAGGACATCAAAATTGGTTATGGTCTATCGCTTGGAGTAAGTGCGATCGCACTCTGGTGAC
>JBCCNG010000425.1:0-4444 GCA_039025955.1 Cyanobacteria bacterium P01_C01_bin.72
AATAACTTGTTCTTTGTTAATTAGCCTAGTAAATATTGCCAAAAATTGCAGTAAGATAAGCGACTTTTGGCATTCGTGACAAGTTACCCTAAAGGACACACAACCTTATGCGAAGCGGCTTGCACTTGCCGCATTGAGTGTACCCTTTAGGGTAACTTGTCACGAATGCCAAAAGTCGCTTATCTTACTGCAATTTTTGGCAATATTTACTAGGCTAATTAACAAAGAACAAGTTATTTCGGTTGTAAACGCCCCATTATGGTTGAGCAAATTAAATCTCAATATTCTCTGTCTTGGATTACTCAAATAGCCGAAATTCCCCAAGCAGACTGGGATGAATTAGCTAAACCTCTAGCTACCCCTTTTTTAGAGTGGGAGTGGCTGAACAATATTGAAACTTCTGGTAGTGCTACAGCGCGTACAGGCTGGCAGCCTTGTCATTTGGTGGTATGGCGCGATCGCCAGTTAATCGCCGCCGCACCTCTGTATATTAAAGGTCACAGTTACGGAGAGTTTGTTTTTGATCATCAGTGGGCGGATTTGTCTCACCGTTTGGGAATTGAATATTATCCTAAGCTATTGGGCATGACTCCTTTTACTCCCGCTGTCGGCTATCGTTTTTTGGTTGCCCCAGGAGAAAATGAGTCACAGATTACGGACTTGATGGTAGCGGCAATTGATAACTTTTGCGATCGCAATCGGCTGTCTGGCTGTAATTTTTTGTTTGTTGATCCCGACTGGCGCGAGATTATGGAGTCGAGAGGTTTTTCGGGCTGGCTACACCATGGCTATATTTGGTCAAATCGAGATTTTAGCTGTTTTGACGACTATCTCAAGATGTTTAATAGTGATCAGCGGAAAAATATTAAACGAGAACGGAAAGCCGTGACTAAAGCAGGTTTATCGCTCAAAACTTATGTTGGACAGGATATTCCCCGCCATCTCTACAGCGAAATTTATCGTTTCTATAGCAGCACTTGCGACAAGTTTTATTGGGGTAGTAAATATTTAACCCGTCAGTTTTTTGAACAGCTATACCCTGACTATAGCGATCGCGTATTATTAGTGGTAGCCTACAGCGAAAAAGACGATCATCGTCCTGTGGGCATGTCTTTTTGTCTCCAAAAGGGTGATCAGCTATATGGACGTTATTGGGGCTGTTATGAAGAATACAATGCTCTCCATTTTGAGGCTTGTTACTATAAACCGATAGAATGGGCGATCGCCAATGGCATTAAAACCTATGATCCTGGTGCGGGGGGCAGACACAAGAAAAGAAGAGGCTTCCCCGCTACGGCTAATTACAGTCTGCACCGTTTTTATAACCCACGGATGGCGCGAGTTTTACACAACTATATTGGCGATATCAACCGCAGTTCACAAGAAGAAATCAGCGCGATCAACGATAATCTGCCCTTTAATAAGCAGGAAATCACTTTTAACCTCGATTAAATAAACAGCAAAATCAACAGTCAAGATCAACAACTAGCTAATGAAACTCCTTATCCCATATACCAAGATAGATTTGGTCATTAGGATTAAGCTGCACTACCCCTTTAATATCCTTAGTTGCAAATTCATGGCGATCGCTTGTTTTGAAGTATATCTGATTTAGATAATGATCTATCTCTGGAGAATAATTTTCCTGGAGTAACTTTTGCGCCTGAAACTTGATTGTCGGTAAACCAACTGAGTTAGAGAAAACAATTTCTGCTTGACGAACATTTGTGGTCGCCGTATCGGTAATGTAGCCCAAGGCAATTTTGTCTGGCAAAATATTGCCGTATACTAAAGCTCGACTATTGCCCCAATAGCCTTTACTGTTCATCATCGGTTGTCCCAGCAGCGCAAATAAAGCTTTTTGGGACATACCCAAGGGAGAGGGTGGGATCTTATCACTCATCTCCAGTTCGGTTGGTGACAGCTTAGTAGTTGCTGGCTGCGGCAAAGACTCTGGATCTAAAATTCCCGAATCTAAGATCAAAGTATCTGAGAGTGGAGCATCAGTTTGATATGCTTTGGCTATGGCTTGCTCATCCTTAGCCTTTTGAATCAGATCTAAGTTCAAAATAGTAAAGGTAAGTCCTAAAACGCCAATGCCGATGGAAGCCAGAAGAGAAATAATTTTAAGTTCTGAGGAGAAGCGATTCTGTGGCTTTTCTTGCAATACAGGTAAGGATAGGTTTACTGGCGGAGAATGAAGTGCTTGCAGCATCTCCTCGGCAGAAGTAAAACGTTCTCGTACATCAGGGCAAATAGCTCGTTCAATCACTCGCACCAAATGAATTTCCGAACTGGGAATATCCTGATGCCAACGCAGCCCCTTCGTTTTAATCTCAACAGGTAGTTCAGCAGGATTTTTTCCCGTCAATAAGTAGATAGCCGTTAGCCCCAGACTATAAAGATCGCTGGCAAATACAGATTCTCCCTGTTCTTGTTCTGGGGGTACATACTCCTGCTGGTAGCCAGTGGTCAAACTATATTGCTTGAAATGTTCCGTTTTGGCTTGTAACTCCTTGACACCACCGAAATAAATCGGTACGGGTAAACAGTTTTTGACTCTTCCAGGAATACGGCAACTTTTACGTAAAATAATCGTGCTTGGTTTTAGCTGTCGATAAACAATCCCATAACCATGAATATATTGCAGGAAAGACAGGACTTTTGCCAGAATCTCTTTTACTTCTGAAGCGGATAATTTTCCCTCTTTTTCTACTTTTTGCTTTAGCGTCACACCATCGATCCATTCTCGAACCAGATAAAAATCTTCCCCATCAAGAAAATATTCATATAGCAGAGGAATTTGCGGATTTTTGCCGCTTAATCGCTTCAGGATGATAGCCTCTTGGTAAAACGAGCGCCGCACATTCTCTACCAGAGGATTTCCCAAAATAGGTCTTATTTTTTTTACAACATAGCGGCGGCGAGAAAACCATTTCTTATCTACTCCTAAAAAAGTTTCACTAAAGGAGTTTTTCCCTAAAGTTTCTAAAATGCGATATCTATTTTGAATTAATTTACCTTTCATGAAGGTGCATAAAATGTTGCTGCCTAGGCAGATTGTAATCAATTTGGGTTCGATAAATCTATAAAATAGCGCACATAAATCACGTCAAGTTCGAGCGTGGGATACGGCGAAGCAGCCTTCTTTGAAGACAGATCGTCCTAAAGGATATGTTCTGCCCTTGTCGCATTGAGTTTACTCTTTAGGGTAACTTGTCACCAATGCTGAATTCTGTGTTCTAGACGTCAAAGACTGCCTGTCGCGCCCAGCGATCTGCTTCTAGGATGTCCTCTAGGCTGGGTTGAGAAGTATTTTGGCTACTAAAGCGATCGCATACTGTCTCAATAATACGCGGAATGTCTAAAAAGCCAATTTTCTCGCTTAAAAATAGCGCCACTACCTGTTCGTTAGCAGCATTCAACACTGCTGGCATCAGTCCTCCTGCCCTCCCTGCGGCATAGGCAAGCTGCATACAGGGATATTTCAGATGATCGGGTTCACGGAAGGTTAGATCTCCTGCCTTAACTAAATCTAGCTGCTCCCACTCGGTATAAATCCGCTCTGGCCAAGATAGGGCATAAAGCAAAGGTAAGCGCATATCGGGCCATCCCAACTGGGCTAGTACCGATGTATCTCGTACTTCAATCAGGGAGTGAATAATGCTTTGGGGATGAATCACGATATCAATGTGATCGTAGTCGAGATTAAACAGATAGTGAGCTTCAATCACCTCTAATCCCTTATTCATTAGGGTTGCCGAATCAATCGTAATTTTTTGTCCCATTGACCAGTTAGGATGTTTAAGAGCATCTTTAACCGTTACTGAATGGAGTTGCTCCACAGGCAGATCGCGGAATGAACCACCAGAAGCAGTCAAGATAATACGGCGTAATCCGCCTTCAGGAACACCTTGAAGACATTGAAATATCGCTGAGTGTTCCGAATCGGCAGGCAGGAGTTTAACCCCATGTTTTTTCACCAGAGGCAATACTACAGGCGCACCAGCAATGAGAGTTTCCTTATTTGCCAGAGCAATATCTTTACCAGCCTCGATCGCCGCAATCGTTGGTAATAGTCCAGCACAGCCGACAATCCCCGTGACCACACTCTCGGCATTACCATAACGCGCCACCTCGCAAATGCCTGACTCACCAACCAAAATTTCAGGCTGATGAGAGCTAGAAGCGATCTCCTCTTGTAATTCGACGAGCTTATCTTTGTTGCCCAGCGCCACTATTTGGGGTTTAAAAGTGCGAATCTGCTCCGCTAACAGGGTCACATTACTGCCCGCCGCTAATCCCACTACCTGAAACTGATCGGGATGATGGCTAACAATATCGAGGGTTTGTGTCCCAATTGAACCTGTTGAACCCAAAATGGTGATTGCTTTCATATTGCCTTGTAGATTTAAAGAGTAGATTTAAAGATCTATAACCTGCC
>JBCCNG010000426.1:0-4443 GCA_039025955.1 Cyanobacteria bacterium P01_C01_bin.72
AAGGTGATCGCTTTTAAGCATTTTTAGCGATCGCATCTTGAAAACCCTATGAATTCAAAATAGTATATTTGTTAACCTGAACAAGGGTAGCTCTTAAAACTAATTAATTTTGCTGGTTTTATTTCTTTGAGGATTGCCAAAATACCACTTCCTTTCTTGAGAGAGATTAAAGTCATTTGGTTCTAATTGCCAAGGCTGCACTAATTCATTCAATAAACTATCCTGCTGTTGCCGCAAATACTGAACTGGACGACCATAATTAATCACACTAAAACAGACATTAGAGCGATCGCCTGTAGGGATTACCCCCGCCAAAGCACTAACCCGATCTAGAGTTCCTGTTTTGATTGCTGTCCCTGCTGGCAAATTCCGCCCCTGTAAAGTCCCGACAATGTCTTTCCCTGCGGTGGGAAACAAGTCTGTGACACTGTATTTATATGGCTTTAGCAGGCGCTCAGTTGCCATGAGCATTTGACAGACAGCACGAGGGGATATTTGATTTGCTTCACCTAATCCTGAACCGTTAATCAGCATAATTTCCGCCCCAGGAAAACTAGCTAACTCTGCACTAGTCTCGGCTACTAGATTTGCTCCACCAAGCAAATCAGTTAGTATTTGCGCCATTTTATTGTTGCTGTAAATATTCATTTGGCGCAAAATCTCTGCTAATGGCAAAGAACTATGGTGAATTAACACTTGAGCATTCAAAGGAACACCCTCAGTTACTTTCACTTCCCCTCTAACTAATACTTTAGGCTTTTTGGTGCCGATTGGCAGACGCAGATATTGCTGGGTAATTGCCGAGTGCCAAAGACGATAATTGAGAGCTTGCTGTAGCAATTTACCCGACTTTAGGGACTCCTGCTCAAAGTTCATATAGAACTTGTCAGTAACCAAAATATTACCTTGAACTTCCTTCACCCCTAGCTGGTTCAGAGTATTGCCTAAAGCGATCGCCTCTTCCCAAACAAACAGAGGATCACCATTTCCCTCAACCACCAAATCGCCCTTGACAACACCGTTAACAATTTCTCCTGTAACGTAAACATTTGTTAGAAACTGATGCCTTGCGCCCCATCGATCTAAGGCGGCTAGAGTAGTCGCAATTTTAGTCAGAGAAGCCGCAGGAAGAGGAATATTGCCCAAATTACTCGCCGCAACATCCCAGCCTGACTGTATCCATAGTCCTTGGCGATCGCTTTTATAGCCAGACTGCGATAATTGTTGCAGATAATTATCGATCACACTTTGGGACAGGCGATCGTGTTCAAACTCGGGGGCGCTAAACACTTCCGCTTCCTCCCATGCAAGTAACTCTAAAGGCTGTAAAACAGATTGAGCAGACTGTCCGCCACTAAACCAAGCCGCAACACTTGTAACACCCAAAACTATTAAGTCGAACATAATCGCCAGAGTATAATTGTCTTCCCACTAGAATGGCAGTTAAATGACAGTTATGAACTATCAAACCATTTATAACCCTTTTACTTTGACATTGACTTTGGCTGCCAAAAGAGTTTTTCTGGCGATTTTCCTTTCAAATTAGGAATCTTTTACCTCAGACTGTTAAAATTTGTAAGGCTAATATAAAATTTGCTACATGGGATTTACACGCGCGAAAATTGCAGTGGACGCTATGGGGGGAGACTTCGCCCCTGAAGAAATCGTTGCCGGAGCAATCCAAGCTTCGACAGAGTTAGAGATAGATGTTCTGCTGGTAGGAGACGAAGCACAGATCAACCCTCTGGTTAAAAAATACGGTGGCAAGGATTCCCCACATCTCAAGGTGATTCACGCAGAAGATGTAATCACCATGAAGGAAGAGCCACTGGTAGGCATTCGTCGTAAACCAAAAGCCTCAATTAACGTGGCAATGGATCTAGTCAAACAAAAACAAGCAGATGCAGTGGTTTCGGCAGGTCACTCTGGGGCAGCAATGGCATCGGCACTGCTAAGATTAGGACGGATTAAAGGTATTGAGCGCCCTGCTATTGGCGCAGTTTTGCCGACAATTGTGCCAGGTAAGTCGGTCATTGTTTTGGACGTAGGGGCAAATGTTGATTGTAAGCCCAAATACTTAGAACAGTTTGCCCTCATGGGTACAATTTATAGCCGCTATGTTTTAGGTCGAGACAATCCCCAGGTAGGATTACTAAACATTGGGGAAGAATCTTCGAAAGGCAACGATTTGGCATTATCGACTCATAAGCTGTTAACCGATAACCCGCAGATTCCTTTTTTGAGCAACGCCGAAGGTAGAGATGTTTTGTCTGGCGAGTTTGATGTTATTGTCTGCGATGGTTTTGTGGGCAATATCGTTCTCAAGTTTGCCGAAGCAATCGGTGAAGTAATGTTGCAGATTATGAAAGAGGAATTACCCCAAGGACTACATGGTAAATTAGGTACAGCAATTCTTAAGCCTAACCTGATGAATATCAAGCGCCGTATTGATCGTGCCGAACATGGTGGGGCGCTGTTGTTTGGCGTGGCAGGTATTTGTATCATCAGCCATGGTAGTTCCCGTCGAGGCTCAATGTTCAGCGCTATTCGCTCGGCAAAAGAGGCGATCGACAATGAAGTGTTAGAGAAAATCAAGGCGAATAACCAACAGCGGTTAGAAGCGGCAAAACACACGGAAGCAACTGCTGGTTAACGACGCTCGATAGATACTTAAACAAGTAACGGAGAGAGACATTGGACAACATGAGCGTAGGTATTGCAATTACAGGATGTGGTTCGGCTGCACCAGATTCAGTTCTGACTAACGATCATCTAGCTCAAATGGTAGAAACTTCCGATGAGTGGATTAATACTAGAACTGGTATGAGAAACCGTCACATTGCCTCATCCCAAGAATCTCTGAGTCAGCTATCTGCTGCTGCTGCCAATCAGGCGATCGCCATGGCAGGGATTACTGCTGAGGATATCGATCTAATTATTCTGGCAACTTCCACTCCCGATGATCTTTTTGGTAGCGCCTGTCGGATTCAGGGCTTAATTGGTGCAACTAATGCCGTTGCTTTCGATCTGACTGCTGCCTGTTCGGGCTTCTTGTTTGCTTTGGTTACAGCCGCTCAGTTTATTCGTGGTGGAGTCTATCAAAACGCCTTGATTATTGGTGCTGATGTACTATCTCGCTGGGTTGACTGGAGCGATCGCCGCAGCTGTATTTTGTTTGGTGATGGAGCGGGAGCAGCAATATGTCAGGCGACAGACCATAACCGCTTATTAAGCTTTGGCATGTACAGCAACGGCAGTCAAAACGATTCTCTTAACCTCAACTATCAGCAAGATGATAAACCCCTGCTGGAGGACATCGTTGCCCAACACGGTTCATATCAGCCGATTACGATGAATGGAAAAGAGGTCTATCGCTTCGCCGTGGCGAGAGTTCCTGAAGCTATCAGTAAGGCAATGTTTCAAGCTAATCTAACTGCGGATGATATTGATTGGCTGCTGCTTCATCAGGCAAATCAACGGATTATGGATGCCGTTGCCAAACGTCTGAAAATTCCTCAATCCAAAATCCTGAGCAATATCGCTGAATATGGCAATACTTCCGCCGCCTCTATTCCTCTTGCTCTCGATGCAGCTATCAGAGATGGTCGAGTCAAGCCAGGTGATACTATCGCTGCTTCTGGTTTTGGTGCGGGTTTGACCTGGGGTGCAGCTATTTTTAAGTGGAGCTGAGTTTAAAGCAGAGAGTTTTACAGTCTAGGGCTGTCGTTTAACTCATATCTTGAAAATATACTGATGAAATTTCAATACTTTGAGCCATGTCATTAAGCCATAAGTTGCCATAAATTGCAAAAATCTAGCATGATATTCTGTTGTCAGGCGATCGCTTTAAGTAGGGCTTGCTAAATAAGTCAAAACTACCTTTTCGGGGAATTATCGCTCGAATCTATTCATTTCAATAATTTCGTCTACATGGGGAAACCTCTTATTATCCAGTAGCTACATCGCCCATGGATTCTTCAGTAGTGATAAATTAAGAGGACTACCTCGCTTGTTGAACGATAGATAGAATCATTAAATTTAAGAGGGTGTTTGAAAAGTTGTTTATGTTGCCAAATACCGTTTATTATTGCTGAAACGCTTTTCTTGTAGATACACAAGCAGGAGTAAAAAAAACCCAGAATAGTGTCTACTATCCGATTTAGCAGACACTTTTGTGTATGAGAGTGATTTCAGCCAAATATCTTACGATAGCCTACATACGCTACCCCTAACAAAACAGCTAGAAGCAATAAAAAACTGCTAAAAGGAAGATAAGAGAAAAATACAATACGGATCTTCCCTACTAACCAAGATAAAACGAGAAAGACACCTCCCAAAAATGTCAAACCTTGCAATGTGCGAAAGGCAGGAATAGTTTCTAGAGGAATACGATTACCCGATAGCCATAATGACGTAATCAGATGATAAGGAGGTAAAAACAAC